>CAYNDU010000224.1:3930-8803 GCA_964395615.1 uncultured Pirellulaceae bacterium
GCCGATATTACGGGCGCCGACTTTTCGGGGGCCGATTTTTCAGAGGCCAGTCCGTCTGGGGCCGATCCGGTTGAGATCAACAGCGATTCGGATGACCTGACTGACGAGATTGGTTCCTCTCAGGCGGACTTCCTCGCCGAGATCGACCTCGATAATCTGTCGCTCGACGACTTGCTGCCTGACGAACCGGGCGATCGGCTTGTTGCGCGCGAAGAGGCGCCGACCGAAGAACGCTCGGCATCCGATGCCGAGGTTGATACGGGTCCCGAGCCTTCCGCGGACGTCGATTCGGGCCCGCAGAAGACGCGATCCAAGCGACGCCGACGCCGGCGGCGCGGCTCAGGGTCGAAGGAGAGTACGGGCGACGGCCGCACGTCGACGGCTGACAAAGCGGATCGCGAATTGACCGGCGACGAACCCGCTGCGGAATCAACGGAAGAGTCAGGAGCTGCTGAAAGCGACGTTCCTCAGACGGAAGGTGGTGAGGAGGCAGCCAAGCCCCGACGACGACGCCGTCGTCGCCGAGGTGCAAAACCAGAATCGGGTGAAGTTGAACCGAAGGCCGAAAAAGTTGGGTCCGAAGCCCGAGGGGCAGAGGATGAGACGACGACGCCGTCGACAGGCGAAACATCCGATGCGACAGAATCCAGCGACTCGACTCCTCGGGCGAAACACCGAAAGATTCCGACTTGGGACGAAGCCATCGGTGTTTTGGTCGACACAAACTTGGAGTCTCGTAACAAGCCGTCCAGCTCACGTGGTTCCTCACGTGGGCAACGACGCCGCGGACGAGGATCCGGAAAACGAAGCTGAAGATCGCGCCGTCCGGGCAAAGACGATGTGGCGTGAACTTTCGAAGACTCTGACGAGAGGCGTGGCCCGTTCGCGATTCCCGGTTTGTGCGCTCGGCAATCGATTCGTTCCGTTCGTAGCGTACGCGTTCCTGCAGTGTCATTGCAGGCCGGTCCGAAGGCGGGAGCTTTTTCGCGGGTGACCGACGCGTGTGCGTGACAGCGACGGTCACTTAATGGCTATGGCCTCCTGAAGGGGGCGCAGGACATTGTCGGCGACGTAGTCGTCGACGAGGCTGCCGCACAATTCGGCCAGCTGTTGCATGCACTCAACGTACGTCTCGCCCTCGTTCAGGCTGCCGTAGCGACGAGCGGTGAGGTAAACACTCAGCTGTTCTTCCGGGAATTCATTGGTTCGGACATGGTAGGCGCTGGTTCGCGTCTCGAAACTCAACCTGCACTGCGTGCGACATTCATCGTCGATGGCCAATTGAAGGGACGGTTCGTGCGCGACGACACTGGCACCCGGCAGCTGGGCCAATTGCTCGAAGGCGGGAATGAGTCCTAGCGCTTCGACGAGCAATTCGTTGTGATTCCCGCGATAGGTGTAGTCAAAACCGAACGTGATATTCAATGACTCGCAATCGAGTGGGCTGATGGTGAGCGCATAGGGGATGATGTCGAGCACGGAGGCGTGCTGTTCCAAAGCACGATCCGCCGCAGATGGGTTGACATAGCCCGAGCAGACTCGCCGATTCTCTACCGTTGCCCAGCGGTACTTGCCGTTCTCCTTGTCTTCTTCCAGCACATATTCCCCGCGATCCCGCCCGTAGAAATTCCTCATTTCCGGGTACTTCTTCTTGATCTGCTCAAAAAAATGCAATACAGTTTCGCGGTTCTGTGGGAGTAACATCTCCGTATTCAGATTCATGTTGATGAAGAAATCGTCACTCATCGTGCCGAATCGACACATGGGCAAAGCTCCTATTTCTTGGCGAATTGCCGGCTTCCGTTTACCTTATGAAGTGCGACTGGATTTGTTCCGTCGCCTCCCAGTATAAAGTCCGCCCGTTTGAGCTGTCAAAGCGCGGTTGGCGACCCAATCGCTCAGATTCAGTGTCTCCACCGATGCCCCGGACGACTCACGAGTCGGCGGCGTGCGAAAGCGGTGCAAATGGATTATGCTACGGAACGAGCCAACGTATCTTTATCTCTTCACATTGCCCTACCGGCCGGTGCCCTCGGTCGGAATAAATGTCGCCAGAAACACGGCGGGATGATACGACGATTCTCGAGGAACCATCATGATTATTGCGCCGACCGCGATTGAGAATGAACAAGTCGCCGAGTTTAAGAGCCATTTGGGCTGGATGGCCGTTCATTGGCGTTCAGAGAAGGTTTTTCGGCTGGTCTTTGGGTATCGGAATGCTGCCGATGCTCTTTCGGCGCTGGCTCTTTCTGATCGCAGGGTACAGACGGTGAGTCCCGGTGATTTTTCGCTTGTGGAAAAACTTCTGGCGTACGCCGAGGGCGATCCTGTCGAGTTTGATGATGTCGAAGTCGATTGGAGCGGATGCACTCGGTTTCAACTGCGAGTGCTGCGCGCCTGCCGAGCGATTCCGCGAGGGGTGACGCGCAGTTACGGACAACTGGCCTCCGCTGCCGGGTCACCTCAAGCGGCTCGGGCGGTTGGCAACACCATGGCGCGGAATCGAGTGCCACTGATCGTTCCCTGTCACCGGGTCGTCGGCTCGGCCGGCGCTCTGGGCGGTTTCTCGGCGCCGGATGGATTGGACATGAAGCACCGATTATTGCAGCTTGAAGACGCCGATATTCTGCACGGTCGTTCGTGACAGGCGAAAAGCAGGGGGTGTGCCTGCTTTCATTAGACCCGCGCAATGAGGACTATCGCCGGTCGAAGACGATGGCTCGTTACGGTCAACGAAGATCGATGACCAGAGGAGTACCGCCGCTGACCGGTTGGGATGAGACATTTCGAAGTGTTTGTTTCGATTTGCCTTCGCCTACAACGAGTCGGTACTTTCCCGAGTGAAAAACCCTGGGTTGGAATCTATTGCCGAGCGTTCGAATACTCGAGATACGTTTCCCGTTCGATTCGTCGAAGACCGTAACGACAACGTCTTCGGCTCCCTGGAACTCCAGCACGGGTAGCCATGCCTTGGCCGGTCGAGGATCATTGTCAAATTGACTGATCGTACGCGGCCAACCGGCATATTGGTTTTTCTCCGGACCGGTTGGGTCGGTCATGCGCGGCCAGCATTCCATGCGGATTTGTCGATTGCGTTTGTCGAATCGAACAATTCCAAACCCGGGCATGCGATCGTGCAGCATTGCTGGCTCTCGACCGGTCGGGTGCGGGTTTGTGTGGGCGTAGATCGTCATGCGATTGCCGAAGCCGTCAAGGTAACTGCCGGTGAACGCCTGCGAGGCCCCGGCTGCAGGCCCCAGACGTTCACTTTTCGGTTCCCACCATCGGGGCCATAGATTGGCAATGGAGGGGACGCAAAACCACCAAGGTGCATCGTTGAATGAATCAACTCCATACTGGCCGACGGTGGCCAGGTGCTGATCGCCACATAGGTGAATGGCGGAGCAACTGCGAATCAGGCGGATCGCCTTGTTGCGCCCCGTCTGCGGCCAACCGTTGGCATCAAAGTCAGCATAATAGAACGTCTTTCCGGCGCCGTGGTGGGTTGATGTCATGCTGAACACCGTTTGCGAGACAAGGGCCTTCATGACTGCATGGTCCCAATGGCCGGCCCAATCGTCCAAGAATTTCAGTTGACGGTCGCCGAGCAACTTACGGCCCGGCAAATCGAATTCTTCTGGGTCGTAATTCTCAACGGCGATATGGTCCGGGCGTGGTCCAAGTCCCTTGTCGACGAGCTTCAGATCGGCACAGCCGGACTTGAATTTCCGGTCCTCAACGATCGCAAAGTCGATTCCGCCCACGTTGAGGCTAGTGTAGTAGACGCCGATCCCTTGCTCGATCGGAGTCGCGTCATAAGGGTCCGGCAGATGGGACG
Source organism: uncultured Pirellulaceae bacterium (assembly GCA_964395615.1). Classification (GTDB taxonomy): domain Bacteria; phylum Planctomycetota; class Planctomycetia; order Pirellulales; family Pirellulaceae; genus CAYNDU01. The sequence goes on from CAYNDU010000224.1 coordinate 7,769, forward strand.
TCTGCTGCCGCTCGACCATCTTGACATACTCTGCGGGTCGAGTGTAACCGCCATCAACGTCCCGCTTCACCTTTCGACCGCCACCTCCCCAGAGATTTGGTTGACCAACGTCGTGATCGTCGGGAATGGTTACCGTAGGGCGATCACGCAGGATGTCGCCGAACGTCTCACCGAATTTCAACCATGCCGCCGTGTGATGGGTGTGATCGTACACCTGGTCGCCGGTAAAAAACAACACGTCGGGGTCGAGCTTGCGGATATTGTCCACAACATCCTGCTTAGATATTTTGCCCCCGCCCGGATTGGGGGAATTGCCTGTAAAAACGGCGGCCAGAACCTCGTCTTTTTCCGACGGGTCATGACGAATCAACCCCTCATAAACGGCTCCGCCCGGATGAAGCACACGATACGGTACATCGCCCCGTTCACTCCACGACGGAACGCGGAACGTGGCCGTCCATCCGACGGGGTGGACGGCAGCGGTCGCTACCCGCTTCCATCCTGCCGGCAGTTTCACTTCCAGTGTTACCTTGGTCGCATCGCCTGGTTGGATGGGATAGAGCTGTGCGGAGAGTTTCAACACATTACTTTGCACCGTGTAGAGAGCGAAACAGATCAGTTTGTCCGGCGCTACCGGAGCGATTCGTGACTGATCGCCGACCGCCAATAACTGGTCATATTGCCTGCCGGCGTCAGCCTTTCGTCTTCCCGGATTCTCCTTCTTCTTGCCCCGTGATTGTCCATCAACTGAGGACGTCAAGACACCGACTGCGATCAAACAAGCAACCAACGACGAGATCCGCGTTCTTGACATCGGTTTGTTCCCTTCGATTGACGAATCGTTCTCTGACCAACCGGTAGTGTGGCATAGACACGGCGGCTCGGGCAAGGGGCCGGTCCTGCGACGGCGCGTCCAGACGGCTCCGAGGAGTTTGCAGACGTAATCAACGGAAACCCCGAAATCCAGACGCGCCAAATCCACGCCAAATCCAGACACCCTGTTTTTTTGGGGGGTTCGTGGTCCGAGAGCAGGAC
>CAYNDU010000225.1:0-8760 GCA_964395615.1 uncultured Pirellulaceae bacterium
AGCCCAGCGCCTGGTGCTGCTGGGTTGTGTCGAATCTATCTGCTCTCGACGTGGCGGCGCGTTTTTGAGAAAGTCCGCGGGAGCGTTGGTCGCGGCAATGGCGACCGAGCGCCATTTTCGCAACTCCGGGGCACGGCGGGAAGGTGTCATGAAATCTGGCATTCGATTGATCACACGGATTTCCATATCGGGAATTCTCATCATGGCGTCAGGCTGCAGCCCATTCGAACTTACTCAAACCGAACCAGACCCGATGGAAACGGCGACCGGCGAATCGGTAACGGATCTTCCGAGTCGTCAAAGTGGCCCGAGTCACCAGCCGGTTTTTTTCAACAGCAAGTCCTCAGAAATTGAGAAGAGTCTGGGGTACTGACGGACAACGGATTCGAGCCGGCGGCTGACCGCGACGAGCCCGTCCGTTGCCCACCACTACCTTGGCACGTCCTGTCGCCAACCCACACGAGGCTTCCCCAAAATGTCGTCATCGCCAGAAGAGATCTACGAACGCCTTTGCCAACACGTGCGTGAAACGGCACTATTAACGTCGCTCGAAGAACTGGTCGGTTGGGACGAACGAGCGTACCTGCCACCGGCGGCCGGCCCCTACCGTGCCGAGCAGATGACCTATTTGGCAGGGCTCATTCATGGACGACAGACGGACCCGCGAGTCGGTGAGTGGCTTCAGAGCCTTCAGGCGGCCGACTGGCCTCTTGAAGCGATCAGCGACCAGCGTGTCACACTGGCAGAGGTTTTACGAGACTACGAGAAACGAACGCGCCTGCCGGCTCGGCTAGTGGAGGAACTTACGCGGGCCACCGTCTTGGGTCAGCAGGCGTGGGTGACGGCACGACGGGAAAACGACTTTGCCTCCTTCGCCCCGAAACTGCGCCAGATCATCGCTCTCAAGCAAGAACAGGCCGATGCCGTCGGATATGAAGAGGAGCGTTACGACGCGTTGCTTGACGATTTTGAACCGGGCGAACGTACGGGCCATGTCGGCGAGGTGCTTGACGGGTTGCGGGCCCAACTTGTCCCACTCATTGACGCAATTCGACAGAGTGGCCGTGCCCCCGATTCCGACGTCCTTCGGCGTCACTATTCGGTGCCGTTCCAGGCGACCTTCGGGCGAATGGCGGCCGAACAAATTGGATTCGATTTTGAGCGCGGTCGGATTGACGAGACCCATCACCCCTTCTGTGCCGGCATGGGCCCCCACGATTGCCGGATCACGACACGGTATGACGAGCGGTTCTTTCCGTCGGCATTTTTTGGAATTCTTCACGAGGCTGGGCACGGTTTGTATGACCAGGGTCTTCCTACCGAAAAGTACGGACTTCCGCTTGGCAGTTATGTGTCGTTGGGGATCCACGAGTCCCAATCGCGAATGTGGGAGAACCAGGTCGGACGAAGCCGAGCGTTTTGGCAGTATTTCTTTCCCCTGGCACGAAAGCAGTTTCCCGAAGCGCTCGACGGCGTGGACGAGTCGGAATTCTATTCTGCCGTCAACCAGGTACAACCGTCGTTGATTCGGGTGGAGGCGGACGAGGCGACGTACACCCTGCATATCTGCGTTCGATTCGAGTTAGAACGGGCATTGATTGACGGCGATCTTGACGTCGACGATTTGCCGGCTGCCTGGGGGCAAAAATATGCCGACTATTTGGGCATCCGCCCTCCGAACGACGCGGATGGTGTCTTGCAGGATATTCACTGGAGTGCCGGCTTGATCGGTTATTTTCCAACCTATGCCTTGGGAAATCTGTACGCGGCGCAGTTCTTCGACCAGGCACGGCGAGACGTGGGCGAATTCGATGGTTCGTTTTCAATGGGCCAGTTTGAATCGCTGCTCAGCTGGTTGCGTGAGAAGATCCACACTCAGGGGCGGCGGTATCCGGCAGCTCAACTGGTCCAGCATCTCACCGGACAGCCGCTGTCCGCAGCGCCGCTGCTCGACCATCTGCGAACGAAACTCGCCCCCCTTTATGGCCTGGATTAGGACGACGCCCGTCGGCAGGTGGGCCCGGGCCGTCACGGGCGTCGGATAACGCCTCCGAAGAACGGTTGGGTCGAGCTAGGCACGGGGCGGCAGGTGTTGATACACTGGTGGATAAGGGGCGGCGGAGGCCGCCGCGATCTGGAAGCCTAGCCGGAGAAGACCATGACCGTCGCTGCGTGCCCATCGTGCCACGAGAATGTCACCGTCCCGATCGACGCGTTGCCCGATTCGACCGTACGTTGCCCTTTGTGCCGGGAAGAATTCCAGCTGCAGGAGTTTCTGACGCAATTGCCGCCCTCGCTGATCCTGCTCGACCAAACCGCGACGGATGATTCGAGAACTCACGCCGCAGCGAATACCCGCTCAACCGAGAGCGAGCCACGATCGGACTCGGGTCCTATTTTTGACGGAATTCGCGTTTCGGCTTTCAGTGAACAGGGCGGCTCGGACAGCCGAACACAGCCCGTGGATGCGACCGACTCAGCGACCATCCCCGAATTCGAACTCGACACCGGGCCTGACGAGCGATCGGAGTCGGCGAGCGCTGCCGTTCCCGTCCGCCGCGCGCGCCGACAGAAGAGCCCCGGTTGGGAGATTACCAAGGTGGTGGCCGGCGGCCTGCTCGCCCTGCCTCTGGCCCAGTTGATCCTCTGGTGGCTGCCGGGCAACTGGCAACGTGATCCCCTGCAGATCGGCCCATCCGTCGGGCGCGTGCTGCCATGGGTCGTGCCGGCCAACTATCGACCCGTTCGTGCCGCGCGAAGTCAGGAACCGGAACGACGCCGACGCATGGCCTCGACTTTTGGAAAAAAGAAGCCGACACGCGACCGCCCCAGCGTCGACCAGTCTTCCCGCCTTCCGTTACCGGGCCAAGGTCGGCAGGCGACCGACCCCAAGAACGGCAAGGGCCCCGGAGCGACGACCGTGCCAACCGGTCAACCGGCGGCCGGTTCGGCCACGGCCTCCCCAAAGCCGGCCACCGGCGAAGCGGGGCAGACGACGGCAAAGGTGGCCATATCAGGTTCAGACGCTGAGTCACCGCCGAGTTTCTCAGTGGACGACCTGCGGACGGCATTGGAGTCGGCCTTGCAGGCCAGCGTGGCCTGGGATACGGCAGTCAGCGAAAAGGACGAGGACCAGGTCCGGCGAACTGAGAATCTGTATGAGTCCTTCGCCGCGCTCGGAAACGTTATCACTTATATGAAGCCGGGCGATCCGGAAGCGCTTCCTTGGATCCGCTCTTTGCAGCACGTTCTTTCGTCATTTGGGCAGCAACCCGACAAGCTGGCGATGATCGGCAACCGGTCTCAAGTCTGGCTCGATGACGTGAATCGTTCCAACAATGGTGTACTGCTGTTCGGTACGGTCAAGAGAATTGAAACGCACGGCGCGATTCACGAGTCGGTGATTGAATTGGCTTCTCGGAAGAAACGTGCCGTGTCGGTGGTCAGTCGTGTTGATCCGCGGCCGTTCTACAAGGTCAACGATCGGATCCTGATGCTTGGTGCCGTGATCAATCGCCCCAGCCAAATACTGCCCGCCTCCGCTCCGACCCATAGCACGAATTCAGCAGCCGACCAGGCAACCATTGGCAAGCCTGTCGTGCTTGGCGGGTTCCCCGTGCCGGTCAAGAGCTAGCCGGCGGGTGTTATCGTGATCACGGCGAGTACTGGTCATCAGACTTACCGACGACGGCCTGAACGATCGTCGCCGAAGCCGTGCAACATGCTTCGGTACCGTCCTTCAAATCCGTCTTAATCAAGATCTTCTGTGAGACTTTCGCGGCATCCGCTCCAGCCGTATAGGTCACTGGAACCAGGTGCATCGTGCGTGGCTCGACAGACGTCTTGAATTCGAATGACTTGTCAGGGCAATCGATCTCGACAATCTTGAATGGTCGCTTTCCGCGAACAATCAGTTTCTTCGTGACCGATTGTCCTGGTTTCAAGTTGCCCAGAAATAGAGTCGTCGGGCTAACCGTTAATTCCGACACCACGTTGCCACGGACAGGTAGCTCCAAGGTCCCGTTAGTGGAGTCGTTGCTTACAACCGTCAACTGATCATTGATCAGACCGGCCGGCGCATCACCCTTGATGCGCACGACCATATTGAATGTGACCCGCCCGTAACTTCGAACAGGATCACCTAGCTCAACCTCGAAATGCGGGTTCGCGCTTCGCACATCTTGAATGACCCATTTCGATCGGCCGGCGTAGGAGATGGTCACCGACTTTTCGGCCGTCGTTCCTTGATCAATATCGCCAAAATTCACCTCACCCGGTTCGAACACTACGTCGCCGCGAATGTAGCCCCGCACCTGCAGCTGCACTTCCGCGTAGAACGGCTTGTCAATCGTCACCGTGACCGTCGCACTACGCCGGCCGAGAAAAGCACGCGTGTTGAATACGGCCAGAATCGAACCGTTGTCCCACGTCTTGAGAGACGGCTTGGTAATGTGGGGTTCGGTGCAGCCGCAACTGGTCCGTACCGAAGCAATATGCACGTCTTCTTTGTAGATATTCTGGAGCTCAAAATGGAACTGGGCCTTGGCGTTGCGAGCCACGGTTCCAAAATCGTGACTGCGGACCTTGAACATCTTGCTGGCCCATTCTTGTCCGTCAGCGGTGGAAACAGCGAGACTAATCGACAGACCCAAAACGGCAATGGAGCGGAACACGCTGATTCTCCCCTTAAACAGACGAACGTTGTTAGCAAGCCAGAATGCTGCCCCGGAAACGTAGGACGATACTCGGGTCATGTCAAATGGAGCCCCTGGCTTCCCTCAACAACCGTCGGCCCGCGCCGGACCGGCTCGCTCGATACGTCTACACGGTCTTTTTGCCTCGGCAGAAATCGACAACCTCTGCAGTCCTTTTACCATATCCCACGAGAATCAAGCAATTGACTGCCGTTTTGGACCGTCGACGGACCCGCGTCCTGTACCATCGATCAACGACGGTCGCGGTGAAAACGCTCCGATCTACCCGTTGACCGACCTGAAACGAGGCCGGAAATCGCGATGGATGGACAATCGAGACCGTCCCGATATCCTTCGGAACCGTTCTCCTGAGTGCGGGAATCCGTTAGGGTAAGTAGTACAGACTTCCGCCATGCGAAGCATGACAATTACGTAATCCAAGCAAGAAAAAAATGGCCGCTCGAGAAGCGACGCCGCCAACGATTACTTTTCGGGAGAGCAACCTATGTCGGGCATTCGGCATGCATTCGCCACCAACGGCACCGCAATCTATCTATTTTATTTAGTTTCCCTCGGCGGCTGCTCCGATGGGACGGACCCGGTTGACCAGTCTATGCGTCCCGCACCCGGACCGGAAATTGTCAGCTCCTTACCTTTGGCGGCCACCGGCGAGAACGAAGCGGACGCCGACGTTGCATCGGATGTCACGCCGGTCGCGCTGCAACCGGATGCATCTCATCCTTTTCCGAACCGCATACCGGCGCCGGCATTTCCGGGGGACGTCGAGTGGTTGAACACTGGGGGGACGCTTCGGCTGGCGGACCTCAAGGGCAAATTCGTGCTGCTCGATTTTTGGACATATTGTTGTATTAACTGCATGCACATCTTGCCCGAGTTAAAGAAGCTCGAACAGGCCTACCCCAAGGAACTGGTAGTCATCGGCGTTCATTCGGCCAAATTCGAAACGGAGCAGGAATCAAAGAACATCGCCGAAGCCGTTTTGAGACATGACATCGAGCACCCAGTCATCAACGACCGTGAAATGCGGATTTGGCGGAGCTATCGAGTCAACTCGTGGCCGTCGATTCGCTTGATCGACCCCCAGGGCAAGCTCGTCGCTCAACTGAGCGGCGAGTTCAAGTTCGAGCAAATCGATGCGGCACTTAAGAAGGTCATCCCCTACTATCGTCGCCGCAAACTTCTGGACGAGACGCCCTTGCGATTCGATCTCTTGGCCGACAAGCAGCCGAGGACACCCCTCCGATTTCCCGGCAAGGTCCTGGCCGACGCGGCCGGCGACCGGTTGTTCATCGCCGACAGCAGTCACAATCGGATTGTGATATGCACAACAAGCGGCAGATTGCTCGACACAATCGGAACGGGTCAGCCTGAACGAAAGGATGGCGACTATTCCGACGCCGGATTCCATCATCCGCAGGGATTGGCTTTGAAAGGCGAGTATTTGTACGTCGCCGACACCGACAACCATCTCTTGCGGCGCGTCAATCTGGCAGAGAAACGGGTCGAGACACTCGCGGGAACGGGTGAACAGTCCCCGTGGCCCTGGCCGGGTGTGCGCAGTGGCTCGATGCAGGGAAAAGTACCGGCGCGCCCGCGCGGCAAAGCCCGTTCGACAGCGCTCAACAGCCCCTGGGACCTCTTGCTGGACGACGATCGGTTGTTCGTTGCCATGGCCGGTTGCCACCAGATTTGGCAGATGGAGTTGTCGGAGGGCACGCTCGGACCTTATGCGGGAAACGGCCGAGAGGACATCGTGGATGGAACGCTCCTGCCGGATCACCCATACGGATCGGCCTCATACGGAAAACCGCCTTCTTCGGCGTTCGCTCAGCCGAGCGGTCTGGCAACCGATGGACGGCAGTTATTCGTTGCCGACAGTGAGGGCAGCTCCATTCGCGTCCTCCCAATGGCCGGTCGCGGCAACGTTGCGACCCTGGTCGGCACCTCTCATCTGCCTCAGGGCCGTCTTTTCACGTTCGGCGACCGCGATGGCCCACGCGAACAAGTGCTCCTGCAGCACGCGATCGGCGTCGCGTGCCGCGGCCAACAGATCTACGTCGCCGACACCTACAACAACAAGATCAAGGTGGTCGATGCGTCGACGGGCGCCGCTCGGACGCTCGCCGGCACGGGTGCCCCGGGCGCCGCTGACAAGCCGGCCGCATTCGACGAACCTGCCGGACTGAGCCTGGCCGGCTCGACCCTCTATGTTGCCGACACCAACAACCATCTGGTTCGAACCATCGATGTCGAGTCGGGAAGCGTCAAAACACTGACCATCCAGGGGCTCAACGCCCCGTCCCCCGTCGATCGGTCGCGATCCGAGGATCCGTTTGCCGGCATGCCGACCACAAAAATGCCGGCCTCGCGGGCCCGACTCGAAAATGGGCGGCTGACGATCCAGGTCAGTCTCCAATTGCCTGCCGGCTGGAAGATCAATTCGGCGGCACCGATGGAGTACCGGGCGGAAATCGAGCCGTTATCGGCCGACACGGTCGACCGAAAATCCCGGCCCGAGAATTCCTGGAAGAAGGTCACGCCACCGACGGCGGACTTTGAGTTCGTCGAGCTCGCGCTCAAACCGGGCGATTATCGCCTGAACCTCGGCCTAAACTACTACTATTGTGCAGAGGGTGCCGAGGGGCTGTGCAAGGCCGGGCAGAGGCTGTTTATCGTTCCCCTTAAACTGACGGATGAGCCTCAGGCGCCCCCCCTGTCTATCGAATACCGCATCCCCCGCTGAGAGGACGCCTGCGCACGGTTCGCGCGGGATGGCGACGACAGTGGTCGTCGCCGCCGTTTTTGTCAAATTCGTATGGGTGGGGGCAAGAATTGTTGCTAGAATCCGCGTCTCATGCGGTGCTGCCGTTTCGCCCGTCGGCCGATCGACAGAGGGACACCGTCTCACACGCGCCTTTGAAATAGGAAGCAAGGGAATGCAATTAGCCTGTTTCCGTCGTTGTGCCGAGCGGTCGGCGCCACGCCGACCGGTGGCGGTTTGGCCGTCTCGTTTTCGTTCGGCAGTCGTCGGTTCTGTGGGTCTTCTGATGGCGATGGGGACGATCCTGGCGGATTCCCGACACGCTGACGCTCAGAATCGACGCGCCCAAACGCAGGGCCCCGTCCAACAGTACCCTCGATTGGCTCGGGAGCCTGGTTCCAACGGACCCGGACGCCCCGCGCCGCAACGTCCGATTGCGCCGGCACAACCGACCTGGATCCCGTTGAATCCAACGCACACCGCCTACGTGGATAAGGTGCTTGGGTATTGGGAGTACAAGAGCAGCCAGACGAAACGGTATCGATGCACGTTTAAACGCTTCGAATACGACCCGGTGTTCGGACCGCCCGAAAAAGCAAATACGTACAGTGAGGGTGTTGTCAAATACTCGGCACCCGACAAGGGTCTGTTTCGAGTCGACCGACAACTTCAGTATCAAGCGCCACGCAACGCAGGCGAGGAACCGACCTATGTCGAATCAAAGGGGCAGGGCGAGCACTGGATCTGTGACGGGCATTGGATCTACTCCTTTGATCAAGGCCGCAAGAAACTCCTGCAATCGGAATTGCCGCCCGAGATGCGTGGCAAGGCAATTGCAAACGGTCCGCTGCCGTTTCTGTTCAATGCCAAGGCGGACGAAATCAAGCAGCGGTTTTGGGTCCGCGTCGTGACACCGCCCGAGATGAAATCGGAATACTGGCTCGAGGCCGTTCCCAAGAAACAAGAAGACGCTGCCAGCTTCAAGATGGTCCATGTCATCATCGACGCGGCGGACTACTTGCCTAAGGCGATGGTCATTTATGACCGAAACTACATTCAAGGGAAACGCCCCACGCGCACCTCCTTTCAGTTTGAAAAACGAGAAGTCAATTTCAGTATTCTCGTCGACCAACTCAACCCCTTTCATCGCGAATTCCACGAGCCGTCCGTGCCAAGCGGCTGGGTCAAGGAAATTCACAAATGGGGCCAATGACCGCGTGACCCGTTCCCAGGGGTGCAGGAACGGGCTCGCGTAGCGGTTGGGCTGAGCAAGGTGTTCACTGG
>CAYNDU010000226.1:0-8754 GCA_964395615.1 uncultured Pirellulaceae bacterium
TCTCCAGTGAACACCTTGCTCAGCCCAACCGCTACGCGAGCCCGTTCCTGCACCGGTAAGAGACCCCGGGCCGATTCGCATCTGGTCGGTTCGTCCGGCAGCCGATATGATGGGCAGTTTGTCACATTCGATTGCCTTCCGTATTGGATGCCCGGAAAAAATGAAGACGGACGAACTGCGAGAAAAGTACCTGGAGTTCTTTGAATCACTGGGGCACACGCGGTGTCACAGTGACGTCCTGGTTCCCACCTGGGACCCGTCGGTACTGTTCACGCCGGCGGGAATGAACCAGTTCAAAGACCATTTTCTCGGTCGAGTGAAACTGGATTTCACCAGAGCCACCAGTTGCCAGAAATGCCTGAGGACGGGCGACATCGAGAATGTGGGACGGACGGCCTACCACCATACATTCTTCGAAATGCTCGGGAATTTCAGTTTTGGCGATTACTTCAAGCAGGAAGCCATCCGATGGGCCTGGGAGTTCTGTACCTCACGCCAATGGCTCGGCATCGATCCCGAGCGATTATCCGTCACGGTCTATGACGACGACGATCAGGCAGCGACAGTCTGGCATGAAGAAATTGGGCTGCCGACGAGCCGGATCGAGCGAATGGGGGAGGCGGACAATTTCTGGCCCGCGCATGCGCCAAGCAAGGGCCCGGACGGTGTCTGCGGTCCCTGCAGCGAGATCTTCTATCGCGACGATTTCGGAGATACGGTCGAAATCTGGAACCTCGTCTTCACTCAATTCCACCGTGTTGGGGATCCACCCGACAACTTGCGACCGTTGCCAAGTCGCAACATCGATACGGGAATGGGGCTGGAACGGACGGCGGCAACCTTGCAAGGGGTCGAAACGAATTACCATATCGACATTCTTCGGCCGATTGTGGAAGCTGCCGCTGAGATCTGCGGATTGACTTACGATTCGGAGGCCGAGTCGGGCCGCCGTTTGCGCCGGATCACCGACCACGTACGGGCGTGCGCTTTTGCCATCCATGAAAACGTCTACCCCGGCGCGAAAGCAGAAAAGTACGTGGTGCGGCGTTTGTTGCGGCGAGCCGTCCTGGACGGACGTCAATTGGGAGTTGCCGAGCCGTTTCTGCATCAACTGGTGCCCGTGATCGTTCAGATGATGAGCCGTCCCTATCCGGAACTCGCGGACACCGATCAGCGCGTGACACAGGTCATTCGACAGGAAGAACAGGCGTTCTTCGACACGATCGACGCCGGCCTCGCTCGAGTCGAGGGGATCTTTGCAAACATGCGTCAGCAAGGGCGTACGATGGTAGACGGTGGTGAAGCGGCCGAACTCTACTCTACCTATGGTATCCCGCCGGAGCTCGTCGAATCGATGGCCGCGGAACAAAGTTACACCTTTGATACGGCCGGCTTCCGTCAAGCAATGGAACAGCACGGTATTGATTCGGGCAAGCAGCAGAGCGAGCTGTTTAAGACGGGCCCCATCGAGGCTTTGAAACGCGCTCTGCATGAAACCGTATTCGTCGGGTACGACGCGGAACAGGATTCAGCGCACGTACGAGGAATTGTCGCTCAGAATCGACTTTGCGATCAACTGTCAGAGTTGAGTGACGATCAGGAAGTTGTCTTGGTCCTGGATCGAACGCCTTTCTATGCCGAGTCGGGTGGGCAGGTAGGAGATTCCGGCTTGATCCTCGGGGATTCGATGCGGTTTGAAGTACGTGATACACAAAGTGACGGTGATTTGATCCTCCATTACGGTCATCTGCGCGAAGGCACGCTCTCGACCGGAGAAGAAGTTACGGCACGAGTTGACGAGAATCGCCGCTCGGCCATTCGTCGAGCACATTCCGCCACGCATCTGCTGCACAGCGCCCTCCAAAAGACACTTGGAAACCACGCTCAACAACAAGGCTCCAAGGTCGATGACGATTGGCTGCGATTCGATTTCACGAATCTCTCGGCGGTCACGCAGGAGCAGCTGATGGAAATAGAATCCGACGTTCTCGGTCATATTCGCCAAGGGGCTGAAGTCGACTCGCAATATGTACCCTTGGCCGAAGCACGAAACCGCGGTGCCATGATGCTGTTCGGCGAGAAGTACCCCGATCCCGTTCGGTTGGTGTCCATGGGAGATGCTAGTCGCGAGTTGTGCGGAGGGACCCATGTCACCAATACGCGAGATGTCCAGGAATTCGAGATCCTGGCAGAAGAAAGTGTAGCCACCGGCACTCGCCGAATCGTTGCGGTCACCGGCTCGCGGGCGGCTGAAAACGCCCAACAAACTCGTTCGGCGCTGGAACGAACGGCTCAATTGCTCAACGTGACCATCCGACGCGTGCCGAGTGCGATTAAGGAACTTGTCCGTTCGCATCGGCAGCTGAAGAAACAGGTGACGTCGGCTGGCGGTCAACCCGAGAGTCAGCCGTTGACCGGCGAGCCGACGGTCAACGAAGCGCCCGACAGTTACGATCAAATTCGAACGGCCTTGCGAGAAGGGGCTCGAACTCTGAATGTGACACCATTCGATGTGCCCGAGCGAGTCAGTCAAGTGCTCGCCGAAAACGCTGCGCTTCAGGAGCAGGTCCGACAGTTGTCCGAACAGGGTCTCGTTACAGCCGACACACTTCTCGACTCGGCCCGCTCTTGCTCCGGAGTTGTCGTAATCGTAAGCGAAACGCCAGGGGCAAACGCTAACATGATGCGACAGCTGATCGACCAGGTTCGAAAACGTACCGATGCATCCGCCATTCTGCTTGCCGCCACTCCCGCGAAAGACAAGGTGCTGTTGGTAGCTGGCGTCAGTGAGTCATTGGTCAAGCGGGGCGTGAACGCCGGCCGATGGGTGAAGGAAGTTGCTCAGGTCGTTGGCGGCGGGGGCGGAGGCCGTCCTGATATGGCACAGGCGGGCGGCAAACGGCCGGCGAAGTTACCCGAAGCGCTGACTTTGGCTCAGAAGTGCGTTGAGCAGATGCTACAAGAAGCGGACGTTCAGTAGACCGTGCCATCGATGACGCTGCAAGCGCCGCATTCACCGCGCTGCGACGGCCCTCGCCCCCGTCGTACGAAAACGGAACAGCTGCCCCGATGCATCGACTGCCCGTCGGGGAAAGAGCGAATACGGTTGGCCGACCGGAACGCGGTCCTCTGGAGCCGCGTTCGTGTTACGTAGAGCGCCGCGCCGGCAAGTCGTCGCTGGCGTCAGCCCCAGTGCACTTCCAACTGGTTGTCGATCCACTGGACCCCATCCACGTGTCGTACCGCCTCCTGAGCCATTTGCTTTTGAAAATAGCTCTTGACGGTTCCGTGTAGCACGACTGTACCGGACTCGGCATCACACTTGAGTTCTCGACCCACCAGGTGTGGATTCTGAGTGATTGCATTGTCGAGACGTTGGGTCAGGTTGGTGCAGGCCATCTCCATTCGCAGCTCCTTGGGAGGTTCGAGTTGTCGAAACGGGGCGCGGAATGATCGCAGTGGCAGCAGTCCATTGCCGATAGAATGGCGGGCAACGCTGGCGAGGATCGACTTCCCGATGTATCGGCTCGATTCACGTCGGTTGAATCGATCGGAGAATCGAGGGCCGTAAAAGCCAGAAAGCTCGTTCGCTGTGTCGTTGCCGCGGAGTCACCATGTGAATCACCTGAGACTCGGCCAGGCAACTCCCGTGGGAACTCTATCTGACGAGAGTATCGACAGGGCGTGAACCGAGGGGCGAGGCTAATGGTCAAATAGTCGAGGATATGCAGGACGACGTTTCCGGTCGTTCCGCTTGAAGCGATCGCACGCCGATGATCGTCGTCGTTTCAAGGCCGAAAAAAGAAAAAAGGTCGTGGCAGGCATTTAGGCGGCCACGGCAGCTCCGATCAAAATGCCCAGGGGAGCGATCCAGGCTGCACAGACGAGCGAATTGGCACGGAAGACTCGGCGGCGAAAGTCTCGGACGGCAGTTGTCGAAACGACGGCACGCTGCAGAAGCTGGATCCGACTGTCCGTGCTCGGATGGAGCCAGCCGCGGCGCGACCCGCGGTCTCCACACAAATAGGCCAGGCGATCGAGGGTCACGATGAACGCCGGACCTTTTCCAGCCGTCGCGACGCACAGGTCGGCGTCATGCTCGAGAAGTCGAGAATACCAGCCCAAGGCGAGCACGGCATAACCGGCAGCCAGGCCCGGCAGCAGAGCCAGAGACAGCGTGCCGTGACCTGCCACCAGCGAGTGGGCCCACTCGGCAATCTGACCCGATGTTTCGGGAAACCCGATTTGAACACAGACGACGATCCAAAGCGGGAGTCCGAGCAGCATCATCCGCAGCACGAGGTGGTGTCGGCGAACGTGTCCCAATTCGTGCAACAGGACGGCATCTAATTCGTCGTCCCGTAAGTGAGTCAGTAGCGCATCACTTAGAAAGATGAATCGAATTCGCGAAAAGAGTCCGGCCACAGCTGCGTTCATGATCTGATGGTCGGTACGCCAGACCCGGATGTCGCGACAACGGACGCCCGACGAGCGAGTTAATTCGTCAATTCGATCCCGAATCGGACCGGTCGATAGACGCTCAGTCCGCCAAAGAAGGCAGAGAAGTTGAGGGAACAGAATAACCAACAAGGCCAAAGGGACCGCGTAAATGGCCCAGGCCGAATCGCTCTGAGGCCAATCGGGCCACAGACGACTCGTCAGGTCATGCACACCCAGTAGGATAATCGCCGGAAACAAACACAGACTGAAGTGATGCCGGGCGTGGATCCACACGTAATGGGCCTGGCGGGATCGCATGGACCGTTCCTCTGATCCCGCAGGATCCGATCTGGGTCCCGCCGAATTCTCTAACATCCACTCCACACGACAAAAGGCCGCCCAACTGAAGAGCAACGGCACGTAGATGGGTGCGGTAACGGCAAGATCTCGTACCACGATCCAGGCATCCAAATGCCAGTTAAAGCGGACCAGTTGAGGCCAACCTCCAAGGAACAATGTCAGGCCGACCCCGGCGAGCCACAGGAACAAATGCCAACGCCGCAGGCGTCCGTATTGCCGCCTCCACGTCGTACGATCGCCGCGGGATCTCTTTGCCTGCCACTCGAGGTAGCGGGATCCAAAGACGGCGACCAGCACCGAGCCAAACGTTGCCAACAGAATCAGGCCCAGTCGAGCACCCGGTTGTGCCAGTGCCTGACGCGGGGCTTCTTCCGATATTGTTATCGCCGTGATGACGGCGATCAGGAGCCCGAGTTGCATGAAGTCCTCTCGTCACGAAGAGGTAAGACGGCAGCGGAAGTCCGAGTCTTCAGACTAGTTGCGGAGGGCAGTTTTGGCAACGAAGAAGGCAATGATGGCCGGTCAATCCGAACGATCGCTGCAACCGTTTGTTCGACCGGGCGGCGGCTCGTCACATGGATACTTGCCCTACGACGACCGGCACGTGCACCGACGCGACCGCCTGCGACAAAACGAGTCAGCTCGCAACTACTTTTTTGCAGCGCCCGTCTTCTTGGGAGCGCCCTTCTTCTTGGCAGCGCCCTTCTTCTTGGGAGCGCCCTTCTTCTTGGTCTGCGCGGCCGCCTTGCCTTGATACATCTTCTTGACCATCTGCAGGTACTCGGCCATTGGCGGTAACCCAACTTGCTTGCGAAGGTCATCGACGTTGTCCGGTTCGACTAATTCAATCGGACGCGCCTGCCCGTCAACAAATTCGATTTGAGTTCCATAACGCTGTGTCCGAGATTCCTTGCAGAACACCTATCTGGGGAGGAGCCCCGGCTTCAAGGGAGCCAGGCAGGCAGCTGACCGGCGGGTGGCAACTGGATCATCCGAACCGACTCGACAGGATCAATGGCCAGCACTTCCTGGATGGCATCTTTGGTAGGAACCGCATCGAGATTGAGCACGCCGATGGCCGACCCACCGGGACATGTGTCGCCTCGACCGACAGACATCTGGGCGATATTCACTTCGTGGCGTCCAAAGGCAGTGCCCACCTGGCCAATGATACCCGGCACATCACGATGGGTGAAAACGCAGACATTTCCATCCAGGTAGGCTTCGAGTCGGTACTGGCCCAAACGGATCAAGCGTGGCCAACTCGTACCGAACAAGGTCCCGGCAGCTGCCAACGAGTTTCCGTTTCCCGTAACCGAGGCGGAGATCGACGAGCTGAAATCGCCCGGTTCCGTGTGGCGTTGTTCGATCAGACCGATTCCCCGTTCCTTCATGAGCAACGTCGAGTTGACGATATTGACTTCCTCGGCGAGCGCTTGTTCGAGCAGACCCGCGCAGAATGACGCTGAAAGCAAGCCCGTATCACGAGAGGCCACCTCTCCTCGGTATTGCAGCCGGCAGCTTTCCGGGCTCCCGTCATACCATTGAGCCAGGAATCGGCCCAACCGATAGGCAACGTCAAGATATCCTTTTAGAGCGGCAAGACTCTTCGGATCAACGGCGATCATATTCACCGCGTGGCGGATTTCGCCCGTAGTGAGGAATCGGGTCAGCAGGTGCACGGCTTCCACGGCGACCTGAGTCTGAGCCTCCTTGGTACTGGCGCCCAAGTGGGGTGTGCAAAGCACGTTCGGCATTTGGAACAAAGGATGGTCCGTACAGGGCTCCGACTCATAAACGTCCAGAGCGACGCCGGCAATGCGCCCGCTCTCCAGGCCTCGAACAAGGGCCCCCCGTTCGTAAATCCCGCCGCGAGCAGCGTTGATCAACCGCACACCCGGTTTGAGTTGAGCCACCTGGTCGTCGGCGATAAGGTGTTTGGTCTCGGGCGTCAACGGCGTGTGGACCGTCAGGTAGTCCACATCGGGCAGTAATTGGTCGACCTGGTCACGCTTGTCGATCCCCAGTTTCGTCGCCTGCTCGTTGGAAAAGAACGGATCGAATCCGAGCACGCGCATACCGAACGCCTGTGCCCTCCTGGCCACCTCCTGACCGATTCGACCGAGTCCAATGACGCCAAGTACCTTTCCGCTCAGCTGAGCACCCATATAGGCTTTTCGGTCCCATTTTCCTTCCTGCAAACTGTGGAAGGCGGGAGCCACATTGCGTGACAGGCCAAGCATCAGCGCAAACGTGTGCTCGGCAGTGCTGAGCGTATTACCGTCGGGAGTGTTCATGACGATGATGCCATGCCGCGTCGCGGCCGGCTTGTCAATGTTGTCCGTTCCGACTCCTGCGCGAACGACGGCCTTGAGTCGTGTGTTCCCCTCCATTGAGTCGGCGGTGATCGTGACTCCGCTGCGACAGATCGCTCCGTCGTAATCGGCCAACGCCAAACGGAGTTCGTCACCCGACAGACCGGTCCGAACGTCGTACTCAATCTGTTCAGCCGCCTCGAGGAGGTCGAGCCCATCCTGGGAGATTCGGTCGAGCACAATTACGCGGTACATGAGAACATCACGTCCTTTCTTCGAGTCCGCAGGTCGAACGGGAACCGGACCACGCCGGAAATCAATCGGGAGAAGTACACGTGTCAGGTTAGCTGGCCGCGGTGCTCGGTCATGAACCGTGCCATGAAATCACGCAAGCACTGCACGCCCGCCAGGGGCATGGCGTTATAAATCGAGGCACGAATTCCGCCGACACTTCGGTGCCCCTTAAGATTGCATAGATTCGACTTAGCTGCCTGCGACGTGAAAGCCTGCTCCAAGTCCTCACTGGGCAGCCGAAACGTAACGTTCATCATCGAGCGGCAATCGGTTTGGGCATGGCCACGATAGAAACCTCCACTGCTGTCAATCAAGTCATATAGAAGGGCCGCCTTTCGCTGGTTCAAAGCACGCATGGCTTCAAGTCCACCGATGTCTTCCTCCAGCCACTTCAGTACCAGACCGACCATGTAGACAGCGAACGTGGGAGGCGTGTTGAATGTTGAATCGTGCTTGGCCTGCGATTGGTAGTTGAGATAACCTGGCAACTCGTCGCTGCTACGATTCAACAGGTCTTCGTTCACCACAACGACCGTGACGCCTGCCGGACCAACGTTCTTCTGGGCACATGCATAGATCAATCCGTAACGTTCCATGTCCAACGGACGACTGAGAAAATCGGACGAAGCATCGCAGACCAAGGGTCCGTTTCCAGCCGGTTCCTGTTGAAACTGAACTCCTTGAATCGTCTCATTCGATGTGAAGTAGACGTAGGCCGCCTCGTCGCTCAGCTGCAACTCGCCGTCATTCGGAATCCGAGCGTAACGGTCTTCCGCCCCGTCCCAGGCCAGTTGAACGGGGCCTTCACGCACCGCTTCGTCCCGAGCCTTACTGCTCCACGAACCGGTCAGCAGGTAGTCGGCCGGCATCTCGCGTCCGCGGAGCAGATTCATTGGAATCATGGAGAACTGCAGCCGAGATCCGCCCTGCAAATAGAGAATCTTGTATTGCTCGGGGATCTGCAGCAGTCGTCGAAGACGTTCGGTCGTCTCGGATTGTATGTCCGCGAATGCCTTGCTGCGGTGACTGATTTCCATCACCGACGCGCCGGCCGTTCCGTAAGCCAACAGTTCCCTCTGGGCTTGCTCCAGGGCCGGTACCGGCAGAGCCGCCGGGCCCGCCGAAAAGTTAAACACGCGTTGATCCGTGACTGAGGCGTTCATCGTTGGGCTTCCTTCCGGTCGGCTTCAGGGAATAAGGCTCAGCAGCGAAAACCGAGATGGCTTGGAGTGTGTCTGTGTGACCGATGGTCGCCGTGGCGGCGATATCCAAATTCGTCCGGGGGCAGGGCGGGGTCGGCAACGCGAGCCGACTTATAAGCGCGCCCGGCAGCAGTGATCCATTG
>CAYNDU010000227.1:0-8733 GCA_964395615.1 uncultured Pirellulaceae bacterium
GGACGGACTAGCCGAAGATCATTGGTAACCGTTCTCGGCCTTCGGCCGTGAACGGATACGATCATTGTATGCGGATTCGTAGTCCGATTGTTGCTGGGACTTGCCAGATCGCACCCTCCGCCACCGGCGTGAAAAGAAGCCGTCGCAGCCGACCCGTGAGCGCCCGACGGGGACATGCCCCGTCGACGCGCGTTCGACGTAATACGGAGTTGCCGTAGCAACTCTCACAAGCTCAACACAGCATCCGCTTGACGACTAGCCGATGTCGCCCCACTGCCCGAAGATCGACTCGATGGCATCCTGTCGCTGACCGTCATGGACGGCCAGGCTCAGTTCGGCCAATACCGAGTCGAAATTCGCCGGGTCGACGTTGTCCAAGTCCAACAGATCGGCCAAGGACTGCAAAGCCTGATCATTCAGCGACTCGATGTGGAGGTCCTCAAGGGCAAACGGCAGGTAACCAACCGTCAGACTCAGGTTGTCCGAGCCTTCCTGGCCGGCAACCGGTTCGCCAAGAGCCGCACGTTCCGCCACCACCGATTCGACCAACGATTGGTCGGTCGCATTGGCCAGGGCAAAGAGTGACACGCCCGACAGATTCAATGGGGACTCCGCTGCTCCAACGATCGAGCCGAGCGATCCGCTCGAATCGCCGGTCGGCATTGTCGCCGCAAACTGCCCCGCGCCTTCACCTTCCCCTTCACCGGCTCCCGATCGCGTATTCAGATGATTGATCACCCTGAGCGTATCGATGGGAGCCACGAAGCCGTTCATATCGACGTCCAAGTAAGGGCCGGTGCTGCTTGCGGCACCTTGCAGGCGATGAGACCCGTTCTTGTTCAGGTCGTTGATCACCAAGAGCGCGTCAAGCGGTGTCACCGAACCGTCCGCGTTGACATCGAGCGGGTTGTCCAGGTTGGTATGCAGATTCCCACCCGGCTCGAATCCGCCATTGCCTCCACCAGAGACCGGCGGGTCGAAATTGCCGACGACCGGCAAAGCATAATCATCGCCAAACTGGGCGAACAGGTCCTGCCCGAACGGTTCCGGTTTGTAGTCGATAATCTGGTCGCCGCTGATCGGGTCCGTCCGAATTCGGCTCAGTACGGAAGCGCCGCCCGAAATCAGGAAATTCCATTCGCCGGCTTCCCGCGGCAAAGCACCCGACCGATTGGGCGCCCAGATGCCGATGTCATCAAACCCGTCCATGTCCATATCGGCGGTCACGGGTCGAGCCCGCACGCCGATGTATCCGAAGCGGAACGTCGCGTCGGCCGTTCCATCCCAACCTCGGCGAGTGCCGTTGGCCAGGTCGATCTGGAAGACGTCGTCCGTGTACGTCGCCAGGTCATCGAAGCCGTCACCATCAAAGTCGCCAACCATCGGGTAACCACGCATGGTGGTCGGCAATGCCGAACCGGCGTCCAGGCGATAATCGTGGTTGACGTCGAAGTACCACGTCGTGCCGGTAAAGGCACCTACTTCGTCACCATTGAAATCGGAGGCGTCAAAACGTCCGGCGACGGGCAGACCGTTGACTCCCAGCGGATCGGCCAACTCGACATCGGGAACACCGTCATTACCGGTGATCACCCAACGCCACTGGGCGCCCACTCGTCCATAGGCGGCCAGTTTATCGAACCCATCGGCCTGATCGCCAACGTTGACAGCGAAATTGCCCGCGAAAATATCATCGCTCGTGTATCCAAGCTGATAGATGATGTCGCGATTCGTAAAGTCGCCGTTCTGCGGATCAAACGTGAAGTTTCCGTTGGTGTCCGTCCAGACGTTTCCGGCGGCCCAGACCGCCACCTCAGGTCGCGTATCGACGGTAAACCGTGCCACAAAGTCGCCGCCAGGCACTCCATCTCCGGTCGGGAACAACGGATTTTCTTGCGGTTCGACCGCATTCGATTCGCCGTCCAAGTTATTGCATGCCGGATCCGTCAGATCGTCCGAGATGGTCAGTGTAAATCGATCATCGGGCAGCGCTTCGGTGAACGTGATGACGATCGTTCCCCGAGCCGGTTGTCCGTTGACCGCCGTTCCATTGAACGTCACACCCTGAATCGGGACGATCCCGTTTGCATCGCCGACGACCGAATAATGTCCCGGATGCTCGGCGATCGATTTGACCAGCGCCGGGTAGAGGAAGTTTGGAGCCAGTCGGTTCGGGAGATCTTCGACGTTGATTGACAATTGTCGCACCAGCGGAGTCGGTCCGTCCGTCGAAGGCTTTGGATCAAACAGATCGTAGGCAGGGTCGCTCGTAATGAACACCTGAGTGATGACCGGACCGCTCTTGTCGAGGAAGATCTGAAGAGTGGTTGCGGCCGGGTCAGGGGTTGTGTTACCTGCCAAATCTTCAGCCGTGGCAAAAATGGTCCTCAGCCCATCCTTCGGAAGGCCGAGTACCGGGTCGTTCAAATCGACGGGAGTCGTGAATTCGTAGTAACCGTTCGGGAATTGATTATTCCCATCGTTGGGAATCGCGACCGCCTCGCCCAGAAGGAAGTCCACGCCTGATTGAAGCGTGCCGTTGCCATTCGTGTCGACAAAGAACCGCATGACGGCATTCGCCTCGGCGTATCCGTAGAACGACGGTTGCGAATTGTGGGTCACGTTGTCCGGATTGAAGTCACAATCGGCATCGTCGATGATGTCGAGCAACGAAATGGGCGGAACCTCGGTGTCGACCACGATCTCCAGCGATTCGCTTCGTTCCCCATATCCTCGTTGAGTTGGTGTCGCTGGATCGGCCATTTCGACTCGAGCCGAAATGAACTGGCTGCCGTCGGCAAGCACCTGTGCGGCAGCGACGATCGCATTATTGAAATCGAACGTGTAAACACCTTCGACGGCACCTGGCTGAGCGTATCCGATGACCTGCTGCGGCAAGATGCCCGTTTGCAGAGGATCGCCCTCGACGTAAACCGCGACACGATAACCGGCGACCGTCGAATTGGGATCGATCGACGCATTGAAGGGGATCGGAATGACTTCGTCCGCCGGCAAACCGTCAGCCGGATTGCCGGGCAGATCGTGTAACAGGATCCCGTCGTCCAACCGCAAAACGATGCCCGGCGATGCGTCGCACGTAACGTTGTCCTGGTGCGAACGCCCCGTGTCACTATTACCGGACGGTGGATTCAAAGCACAGTTGTATCCCGCATCCACCGGAAGATCGACCAATTCGATGTCGTACGGTACCGGCGGCAACGTGTTGATCACGGTCAGATCATAACCGTTGACAACGTCTGCATTGGCCCCCGTCACATGCAGATAGTACGACTGGCCGGCCACTGCGGGAATTCGTACTCGAGCGTTGGCCGTTGCATCCTGGTTGCCGAACGCGCCGGTGCCGGCAATTACCGTACCGTCGTTGTCGAGCACTTCGATATTTACATCGCCTCCGGCCGGCAGGAGTGCGGTCGGATACATGGCAAAATAGACCTGAAAATCCAGGGTCCCGGTCTTCTCGGCCACCACTCGGAAGTAGTCTTGATCGGCCGGCACACCGGGATGCTCATTGACATTCGGGAAAATCGCCAGGTTTTCGATGTTCAGCACCGCTCCCGATCCCAGGAAGGCGGCCGTTTGCCGGAACTCGTTCTGTTCGAAACGATCCGGCCCGAGAATGAGCAGGTTGTCGCCGCTGGCTACATTTGGAGTTACGACCTCGACATTCTCATAGGAAATACCGGGACGGCGAACGGCCGATTGATAGACCAGGATACTCCCGGCATCCGGGTTTCGGCTCTGGCCAACGACCACAAAATCGGTAGCCGGCAGAGCGATCGCGTTTCCGCCTGCATCGACGTTGGTGATCACCAGGGCATCGCTGGCTTGCGGAGAGCCGCCGTCGACGTTGACAAACAGCCCGTTACCAACGGGTGCTCCGGGAACGACGAAGACCGTGTCGTTTCCATCCTGGCCGCGGACTTCAATCGTCTCGACAATTCCCTGCGTTCCAAACGGCGCCGTTCCATCATCCAATGTTATGCCACGCCACGAGGCCAACACGGTCGGCGGGTTGCCGAATCCTAGAATATCGAGTCCCACGGTTCGGCTGCCGGAATCAACGCGAATCAAGTCCGATCCGTTCGTTCCGTTGTAAATGACCTTGTCCGCAAAACCTCCGCCGGCCGAGCCACCCGCTCCCGTGCCACCGCCCGTTATCACCAGTGGATTCGCCGCCGGTACGTTATCGATGTAGTACGTCGTCGGAATCTGGTCGGCCGTCAAGATACCCGACACTTCACTTTCGGGTGTGAAACTGATTAAATCATCGCCACGAGTACCGGAGACGTACAATTCACCGTCCAGAGCGTCAAGGTTCACTCTCTCTACGCCCGAATGCGTGATCAAACCGCGACCGACTTGCGAGATCGACTGCACAAACGGTACACCCGGCAGATCGGTATCGAGGTCGATCACCACCTGCGGCGCACCCTGATCGTCACGCAGGAAGTTCAACGTGTCGGACCCGGAGGGTTCATCGCCCTGAACCAGGATATCGATCCCGGCCTGAGGAATAACATTGAACGCATCATCGCCGCCCAGGCCACGAAGCACATAGGACTCGACATCCGTCGTGGCCACCGGCACCTGAGCGTTTTGCAGAATCGTCGCTCCGGCCACACCAAAAATGTCCGAAGCGGCCGTTCCGTTGTAGACGACGGCGTCGCTGTCCGCCGCGCTGCCGTCAGCAACATTCACCAGCCCTCCGGCGCCCAGATTACCGAAGCTGACCGGCACCAACGAATCGACCTGAACATCGCCGGAGTCGACTGTCTGGCCCGGCGTCAGCGTGACCCGGTTGTCGGTCGCACCGGTGACGATCGTGAGCGCGTCGTTGCCGCCGACTCCATTAATAAGGACCGATTCAACGGTACCCACGTCGACCGAGGCCACACCTTGAACTCCCGTCACCGTCGCTCCATCGGCAGCCGTTGGAGTGACCGCGATCGCGTCCGCACCGGCCGATCCATTGATCACCACCTGGTCAGCCGTCGTCGCATCTCCCCCAACGACGACAATCGCCGTAAGTCCGGCAGGTGCCACTGAGTTATTGAGGTTGATTACATCGTTGCCGGCGCTGCCGTCGAGAGTCAGAGTCGTCTTGGACGTGAATTCAATCGACTCGAAGCCATCCACCGTAACGCGTCCATGACCGGGAATCGGAGACGCATCGTAATTAATCGCATTGTCGGCCGACGTGCCAACGACCGTCAGCGGACCCGGAATCGCATCGATCACCGGCTCAAGGCCGGTGAAGTCGATGGTCATGCCCGAAGAACCCGTGAGGTAAATCAACCGACCCTCGCCGACATCCGGCCCAGGACGATACGTACCAACCGGTTCGACTTGGGCGCCGGCCGTATCGATGGGTGTCCCGGCCAGCGTCACGAGGTCACTGTTACCGCCTCCGGCGATACTGATCGGAACACCAATCACATCGGTTCCGTTGACATTAATGTCGACAACGTCGTCGCCGCCGAGCGTGTTCACTTGCAGATGGAGATCCTGCGAAACGGCAGTCACCGTGACACCTGTCCCAATGCCATCCTGAACGGCCACGCTTCCGGTTGCCGGATTCGTTATGAGGTAGTTATCACCTACGGCACCATTGCTGCCTTCGATGACTAATGTATCGGCGCTGTCTCCGGCCAAACCATAGTTCGCATTCGAGGCACCGGCCAAGGCACCGGTCTTGAACGTTACTTCATCGGCACCGGCCTGGCCGTCAACCAAGAACCCATTGACTCCCGTGAACTCGACGAAGGGCAGGCTGCTCGATGCGACAACATCCACGCCGTCGCCTCGCGACACGCGGGACGTGTCGTCGCCGGCTCCGAGCATAACCGTCAGCCCATCGTTCGCGTCTCCCTGGCCACCGGTGAAGTTGCCCGTCAAGCGAATGTGCTCGACTCCAGCTACCGAAATCGCCGCACCCAATCCGCCAACCACTTGAGCGCCAGGGACTGCCGCGTCCGGTGCGATCGTAACCGACTCGTCTTGTCCGGCTTGACCCAACAGGTTCAACCGGTCGCTGCCGCTACCCGGTTCACCACCGACCACGCCGACGGTACCGGTCGCCGTCATCGGCGCCGCGACGTCGATGCGATCATCGCCCGCCAGGCTCCAGATCTCATAGTTTTCGACATTCGTACTCGTCACAGGCAGATGTCCGCCCGACAGGGACGAAAGCACGACACTGGCAGCGTCCGTACCGACGAACGCCGCTCGGATGGAGTCGCTGTGGTCGGTCCCCAGAACCACCAGCGTATCGGCGGCCGTCAATCCGTCCGCCAGAACCAGCCCGCCCGTCCCCAGATTCACGTAGTTCATCGCCAGGAGTGTCCCGGCCTGCATCCTGCCCGAGTCAACATTTGAACCCGGCGTGTGGACGAAACGGCCACCGGCGATAACCGACAGTCGGTCACCATCGGCTTCCCCGTCATAGATCAGTTGTTCCACTTCATTGACCACGATCGGGGCTTGGCCGGCGAGTGTCAATTGACCACTGTTTTGAGTGAGCGGACTCCAAACCGGATCGTCACCGATCCCGTCCACGCCGGTCACTCGAATTCGATCGCTGGCCGTTGTTGCCAAACCGCCGTCGACCGTGATCGCGATGCCAAGGTTGGCAACTTGCGTATCGATCGTTATGTCATCGTCACCGTTCTTGCCTTGCAGCAGGAGCGTTCCGACGCCTGCGTACCGAACGACCGGCCCGCCGTTGACGGTCACATCGACAACGTTCGGCGCCACGCCCTGTGCCGTGATATCATCATCGCCCTGCGTGCCCATCACCGTGACCACGAGGTCAGATCCGATCGGGTCCGTAACCAAGATCGCTTCGACGTGATCGTAGCTGACGGTCGGCTGCCCATCGATCTCAAAACTTCCCTCGTCAGATTGCGGACCCGGGCTGTAGGTTGCCGAAGTATTCGCGATGAGATTCAAGGCGTCACCCGAGCCAATCGGGTCGCCGCCGTCCACAAAGATCGGCACGCCGCCGGGCGTAACGTTGATCGTGTCGGCTCCCTGAAGGGAGACAATCGAAAGCGCTTCAACGTCGCTGCCAAACGTGTTGAACGTCACCGTTCCGCGAGGAGTCACGACGGAACCACCCGTGACAGTGATGACCTCTGCAGCCGCCGAACCGAACACCGACAACGTGTCTTGACCGGCCGCACCGGCGACGTCAATGATGTCGGCCCCTTGGTAGTGCACGACCGGCTGAACGCCGTCCACCTCAAGTCGTCCGGCACCCGCGCCGAGCGGCGTGACGGCAATTTGATCATCCCCGCTACCGCCCATGACTTGCAGCGGGCTGCCCGCGGCGCCCACTTCCAGGTCGGCGATGCCGCTGATGTTAATGAAACCGCCAAAGCCAAAGACGGCCTGCCCGCCCAGGTCGACGAGAATCGGACCGGCCGGGCGAGTCAATCGGAGTGTGTCGCCGTCATCTGGATCACCCCCCGACACCCCGATCTGCTGGAACTGGTGACTCCCGTCGATATTGATCGTATCGTTCCCATTGCCGGTGTTGAGCAACAACGCCACCACACCCGGCGCATTGACGGGCATATGCAGACCCAAATTGTTGGCCAGCAGAATCGTGCCGGGACCGACCACACTGAGATCGTCGACGTGTGCGCTTCCCTGGAATGACAACAGGTCGACCTGGCCGCCGGATGCGTCCGTCAAATTCACCAAACCACCCGCCCCGGGCGATTGGAAGACGACACCCAATACGTCGTCAACGTCGATTCGCGCCGAGTCCGCAGTGATCGGAGTATAGTTGATGGCATCGGCACCGGTCGGGGTCACGACGGTCAGGTTGTCCGCTCCGCCATTGCCGCTGATCGTCAGATGTTCGACCCCGGCCAAAGCGACCGGAGCGGCCGCGTTCACCACGACCGTTCCACCGCCAATGGCCGTCGGCGAATAGGTGATCGCATCGCTGCCGACCGACCCGTTGACGACCACCGTGTCGGATGCGGTCGGCAGGCCGGCGTTGATGTCAACGCTTACGACGTCGAGCGGAGTGATCGAAATCGCATCGTCGCCGTTCTTCGTATTGACCAGGAGTCGAGCGAACCCGTCCTGGGTCGCGCCGTTGTTCAAGGATATGACCGTTCCGTCATTGATCCACGCCCGGGCCCCGCCCGTACGTCCACTCGGCTCGATCGCAACGGTATCATTGTCGTCCGTTGCTACAAGCTGCAGAACGGTCCCTTGTTGAGCGGAGTCAATCTGCAACGATTCCACACCGGTATAGTCGATATCAGCCAGTCCGCCACCGGCAATCGTACCAGTCGTCGATTCAGCCCCTTGCGTAACCGTCGCATTACCTGGAACCGTAACCAGCAAGAGGTCCGAGGCCGTCGGGCCACCGGCGTTCACAACAATATTGATTGCCGCGAACGGTACCGCGCTGATGACATCGTCTCCGTCACCCGTCTCTACCAGCAACCGCTCGACGCTCGAAGCGTTGATGTCGGTGCCGGCCGCATCCGTGTATACGGTCGTTCCGTTCACGTCGGCAACCTGCAACGCAATGCCGGGCACCGTCTGGCTGATAGAGAGGGTATCACTCGCCGGACTTCCCTGTGCCACGATCGTATCGCCACCGGCACCGCCGGTAACTGCGTCGATCCCACCCATTCCGATAAATGTGTCGTCGCCCGCTCCGCCAACCAGAATGTTGTTTCCTGGGCCGCC
>CAYNDU010000228.1:0-8706 GCA_964395615.1 uncultured Pirellulaceae bacterium
TTGCCACGGGCAGCTTGCCCGTGGTGGGCGCTGCGAAACGACGAACCATTGGAAAAACGCGCGAGCGCGGCCACGAAAACCCGTCTCCTACGGGCAAGGCTGCCCGTCTGCTGCCGGTCAGGGTCGCTGGTCGTGATCCGGTCCAAAACCTGGATGCTGGTCCAGCCACTGGAGTTCACGCGAGATTCCGTCGGCCAGCGAGGAGAGCTGCAATTCCCTGGGAAGCACGGTCCAGGCATACGTCTCAACCTCGAAATGCGGCAACTCCACACTCCCTCGCCCGAAATGCTTCAAACACTCGTCGATCGCCGACCGCGTGGTTTCGAGCGCCGCGAACCGTTCGAGATAGATGGGTACATGAAAGTGAATGCGCCATTCGGTATCGGCCACGGGGTTGGCTTTCGCCCAGTCGAGCGCGATGGGAAGATCTTCAAAGAAACGTGGTGTGGACGGTACGCCGCATCGGATCATGGTCTGGTGCAGGTAACGGTCTTCGGCGAAAGCGCTCAGCTGCTCGAGCATCGCGTTCGCCCGGTTCACATTTTCAGCCCCGGGAAAGCGTGCTCGAATGGCCGACGAGATCTGCACCTTTCCGACGGCGATGCCCTCACGCCGATAGGTTTCCAGTACGTCCGCCTGACTCTCGAACATCACGGCGCTGTGACAGACGTCGTGACAAACGCGAAGGTACCTGGCCCTGCGGCCGGAATGAGGACCAACCAGAAGAAACCGTTTGAAGAATCGGACAACGTCCTCCACGCGCTGGAGCAAGCAACCTGGTTCCGGCTCAAGGCACACGTAAATCAATCGGCCCGTCCGGTCTTCGAGCCGCTCAAGGTATTCGGCGATGGACAGCAGGTGTCCGGCCGCCAACCGCCAGTGGTCATCGACGAGTTGAGCTTCGGGCCAGGCGATCGGCAGAGTGGATATACTCCCCTCCTGACCAGGCGGCAGCAATTGGTGGAGAACGTCGATCAGATCGTGCGTATAGTCCCGGCGGGCGACATCGCACCAGTTCGGGGAATACACTTTGTGCTTGACGCGTTCGGAATGAAAATCCCCGTAGGGGAACCCATTGACCGTACATGGCAGCAGCCGTCGTTCGGCCAACCAGTCGGCCAGTCGACCGGCCGCGCCACCCTCGGCCAGGCGTCGAGCGACGGGCGCTGCCAGCCAGAGGCCGATACCCATCTCCGAATCGGGCCGCACCTGGCGTTTGACTGCCAGGGCGTGCCGTTCAAGATTCTCGAAAATCTCCTCCAACTCCACGCCGGCGTGGACGTTGGTGCAATAGGCCAGATTTCCCGCTCGGATCGGATTCACGGTTCCTCCTCACTTCCCAACGAGCTCGGCAGCTCGCGGCGGCAAGCGGCCCCTGTCGGGCGTGCGGCGTCTCGCACGGGCTTGACGCGGGCTTGACGCGGGCTTGACGCGGGCTTGAGACCGGAGTTTTTGACTTGCCTAATATCCTGGAATGAGCGATCATTCTCTCGGAGTATTGCTGGATTCATGTCGCCCCGCAAGCCGCGTGGGACGGAGAACGGTTTAACGCGTGACCACAGATGTCTCCGATCATCGTACGATCGCTTTGAGACAATTAGATCAGGAGTGCAACGGTTCGGTGGTGGCCAGAGTATTGAATGCGAGAAGCCGGTCGAGATCGCGTCCCGAACCGGGACCGAAGAGAGCCGATGACGGTGGAACCGCTGCGAAGCGCGTTGGGCGCGTCTGGTTGACGCGCGGCCAATTGGGCGTGGCAGGCCTCATGTTCCTGACGGCGGCTGGAATTGCCTGGATGGCATGGAGCCAGCGTGCTCGTAGCGGCGCACCCACGCAGCGCGCCATCGTGGTACGTGCCTACCCACACGATCCCGACGCCTTTTCGCAGGGCCTGGCGTATCATAAGGGTTTTCTGTACGAAGGAACCGGTAATTACGGAAAGTCATCGGTGCGCCAAGTCGTGCTGGAGACGGGCAAGGTCGTGCAGCGTCGGGACCTTGACCCTCATCTTTTCGGCGAGGGGATCACCGTCTGGCAAAACCGCGTCTGGCAACTGACCTGGAAGAGTCGGGAAGCGATCCTCTACGACGTGTCAACCTTGGCCGAAGCGCATCGGTTCCGTTATCGGGGCGAAGGCTGGGGAATCACGCACGACGAGCATTACCTGATCATGAGTGACGGCACTCCGACTCTCCGGTTTCTTGATCCGCGTACCTTTGCCGTCAAACGCCGGCTCATGGTGCGCGAAGGGAGTCGCCGAATCGGCAAGTTGAACGAGTTGGAGTACATTGCCGGGGAAATCTGGGCGAACATCTGGTACGATGACCGCGTCGCGCGCATTTCTCCGAAAACGGGTCAGGTACTCGCCTGGATTGACCTTTCCGGACTCTATCCGACCGATCGGCGGCATGACCGAGACAACGTCCTGAACGGCATCGCTTATGACGCTCAGCAGCAGCGTATCTTCGTCACCGGCAAGAACTGGCCGCGTTTGTTTGAAATCCGTCTGGCGAAGTAGCCGGATTCCTTCTGTGGGACGGGCCATGAGATCGGCAGACGTTGGTACGCGCAGCCCCGTTTTCAATTTGCTGGTTGTAGCAATGATCGGCATGTCCGGCGTTTGCGGATGCCATGGCAATCCCGATCTCGATCAACTGGCAGACTCGGCAACCGTAGCCATCCGGAAGCACAATCTGGAGCAAGCTGAAGAACTGATCGAGGAAATTCTGGCGGAAGATCCCAAGTCGGCAATCGGCTTGCGACTTGCGGGTAATGTTGCCGAAGAACGAGGCGATGCGAGACGGGCGGTCGGCTATTACAAGATGATTCCCGGCGATCAGCGGTTGGAGGCGGCCGCCGGTCGCTGCCGAGCGGCCCAGCTACTGGTTCGTGAGCTGGGCCAATTGAGTGAGGCGGAACGGCAGTTTCGTCTGGCATTGTCCTTTCACCCCAACCACCGCCCGTCACTCGACGGACTGGCCTATCTGCTTTCCATAACGGGGCGGCGTTGGGAAGCATCGCGATACTATCTGAACCTGGTGCGAATGGGGCAATCGGACGAAGGGCATCTGCTTGGTCTGGCAGTCGCCGAGTTTATGCTGAACGAAGAAGGCCAGCTGACTCACTGCCGCCGCCAGGCGCCCGACGACCCACTTCCTCTCCTCGGTCTGGCTCGTCTGGCCATCTCGGAGAACCAGGAGGAACAGGCCCGCGATCTGTTGCACCAAGCGATAGGGCTCGATCCTGAATTGGCCGAGGCCCAGGCTCGGTACGGCCATCTTCTGGTCGACGCGCGCGACGAGACTGCGCTGCGCGAATGGCATGCGGCACTGCCGGAGTCGGTCGACACGCATCCCGAAATATGGGTCGTGCGTGGCCGCTGGGCGGAATTGCGTCGCAACACCCGAGCGGCCATTCGATGTTACCTGGAGGCGTTGCGGCGTGCTCCCAACCATCAGCTTGCCGCCGCAAGGCTGGCGGTCGAGCTCTTCGCGGCCGATCGCCCCGAATTGGCAAACGTCTTTGCCGCAAGATCCCAGGCGCTGCTCCGACTTCATGAGGTCATTTTCAAACTTCGCACTTCGCCCGACGACATCATGTTGATTTCACAGGCAGCCACGTTATTGGAGCAGCAACGCCGTTTCTGGGAGGCGTCGGCCTGGTACGAACTGTTGCTGTCTAAAGGAGGACGTTCGGCCGATCTCCAACAACGCGCTCGGCAGATCCGCGTTGCTCTGCACTCCAATGACCCGCAGATGCCCCAGGAGGCAAACCCGGCCTGGTCCGTCACGTTGAGCGACTGGCCAATGCCCGAATGGTCTGTATCCGCCGCGGTCACGATGGATCCGGTCGTTCCGCCGCCTGGCAACGAGGCCGTTCGATTCGAGGATATGGCGGAGGCCGCAGGATTGGATTTCCAGTATTACAACGGGAGTGATCCGAGGAAGATCGGAACGCGGATTTACGAAGTGGACGGCGGTGGCATCGCCGTGCTCGATTATGATCAGGACGGCTGGCCGGACATTTACTTCACGCAGGGCTGCCGCTGGCCGCCCGACCCCGATCAGGAAGAGTTTTTCGATCGACTCTACCGAAACCTGGGCGACGGCACGTTTGTCGACGTCACGCAGCATGCGGGACTGGCTGAAAACGGTTTTGGCCAGGGCCTCACCGTCGGTGATATCGATAACGACGGGTATCCCGATCTACTCGTCGGAAATCTGGGCGCCAACCACCTTTATCACAATCAGGGCGACGGAACGTTTCGAGACGCAACCGGCCAGGCAGGGCTTATCGGCAGCCGTTGGACATCGAGCTGTCTGATCGCTGACTTGAATCGCGATCGTTGGCCTGAGATTTATGAAGTGAACTACTTGCAGGACGACGGCCGCCTCGACCGAATCTGCCCGGATGCTAACGGTCATCCACGCATCTGCGCGCCGGTCCTGTTTGACGCCGAACAGGATTCGCTCTATTTGAACCAGGGAGACGGCACGTTTCGGGAATGCGGCGAGTCGGCGGGGATTCATGTTGCCGGCGGCAAGGGACTTGGCATCGTTGCTGCCGATTTTCACGGAACGGGCAGCATCAGCCTGTTTGTCGCCAATGATGTCGTCGAGAACTTTTTCTTTCGCAATGAGGTGAAGAGTTCTTCCGACAGGTTCGTCTTAACCGAAGAGGCGCTGGTCCGAGGCGTGGCGTTCGCCGACGATGGCCAGGCTCAGGCCTGCATGGGCGTCGCGGCAGACGATTTCGACCTGGACGGGCGACTCGACCTGTTTGTGACCAATTTTTATGACGAATCGAATTGCCTGTACATGCAACAGCCGGACGGTTCATTCGCTGATCGCAGCCGATCGGCCAACCTGCGAACTGCCAGCTTTCGCAACTTGGGCTTCGGCACGCAGGCCGTTGATGGGGATTTGGACGGATGGCCCGACCTTATCGTGACAAACGGTCATCTGGTCGACGAAACCGACCTGGGAATCCCCTACCGCATGCGTCCTCAGTATTTCGGAAATCGTGCCCGCGGGCGATTTGTCGAACTCGACTCCGAGGCGCTGGGACAGTTTTTTCTGGAGCGTCGACTGGGGCGATCCCTGGCGAGACTGGACTGGAATCGCGATGGGCGAGAGGACTTCGCCGTGTCGTTCCTGGATCGGCCCGTGGCCCTGGTCACCAACCAGGCCCAATTGACGGCACACTTTCTGTCCGTTCAGCTGCGCGGCACACGCTCATCTCGCGACGCGATCGGGGCAATGGTCACGGTTGAACGGCCGGAGTGGAAGCATGTGCGTCAGCAGACGGCGGGCGACGGATACCAGGCATCCAACGAACGACAGCTGATCTTCGGGTTGGGCTATACCGCCGCACCGGTGACCGTGCATATAATGTGGCCATCCGGAACAATGCAAACGTGGCAGCACGTTCCGGTTGACTCCGAGCTGATCCTGGTCGAGGGGGACTCGACGTACCACGCGCGCCCCAGGTAGGTCATGACTCGGATCACCAGCCCGTTCATACCCTGTGAAGACGAGCGTTGAACGTTACCACTCTAGAGAGGAGATTCCTGCATGACCCGCCTTGGCATCCTTTCAACGGCCTTGATTCTCACCCTGTTGTGTGCCCATTCGCCCCTTCTCGCTCAGCAGGCGGCCAACGCGGCCGACAAAGCGAAGAAAGACGATCCAGAGAAGACCAAGGAGAAACGGGAGACACAGACGATCAAGAAAGAACGTCTTAAGATCGAGGTGAAGTTAACGGGAAAATTCGAGGCGGACAAGAGCTGGCCGGTTGTCCTCCGACCCAAGAGTTGGTCGACGTTTCCGGTCATCAAGGCGGTGCCGCACGGCAAACGCGTCAAGAAAGGGGAGACGCTGGTCTGGCTCGATACGAAAGCCATTGACGAAAAACTCGATGACGCAAAATCGGGGCTGCAGTCAGCAAAACTCGGCATTGAACTCGCGCAGTTGGAGCGGAAGCTGAGCGAAGCGACTTCCCAACTGGACCTGGACTCGGCCGAGCGTGCCAATCGGATCGCCGGCGAGGATCTCAAGTACTTTCTGGAGATCAATCGACCCTACCTGGAGGAATCCGCGAAGTTCTCACTCAAGAGTTCCCAGCAGTCGTTGGAATATACCATGGAGGAGCTGAAACAGCTCGAGAAGATGTACGGCGCCGATGACCTCACGGAAGAAACCGAGGAGATTGTGCTGAAGCGCGCCCGAAATGATGTGGAACGTTCGGAGCACTATTTGAAGAGTTCTCAAATCCGAACGAAGCGATCATTGGAAAAGGACATCCCGCGCCAGGAACAACAACAACGCGATGCGGCCAAACGAGCGGAAATTGCCTTGCGCCGCGCCGCGGCGAGCACACCGATTACTCTGCAAAAACAGAAGCTGGAACTCGACCAGAAACTCGTGGCCAATCAACGCGCGCTCGCCGCCTATGAGAAACTCCAGCACGATCGAAAACTGATGAACGTCGTTGCGCCGGCCGATGGCTTTGTCTACTACGGTCAGTGCAAGAGAGGAAAATGGTCGGGTGTCGACGCGGTCTCCAGCCAGTTGCAGGTCGGCGGCAAACTGATGAGCAACAGCGTCTTCATGACCATCGTATCTCCTCGCCCAATGCACGTTCGGGTGGAAGTGCCCGAAAAGGAGTTACACCATGTTCGACCCGGTATCCGAGGTTCGGCCCGACCAAACGGATATCCTGATCTCGACATAACGGCAACCTTGGAACAACTCGGTTCGTTCCCGATCAGTTCGGGGACGTTCGACGCTCGAGCCGCCGTGGAACTCAACGATGCCGCTCGACCGATTGTTCCTGGCATGGGATGCGAATTGACCTTTGTCGCATATGACAACAAACAGGCACTGACGGTGCCGGCGACTGCTGTCTTCGAGAACGAGAAGGACGGTCGAAAAAACCGTGTCTTTCGTATTGGCGCAGGCGGAAAACCTCAGGCTGTGACGGTGACCGTTGGCCAAAAGACAGACAAGAAATGGGAGATCACCGGAGGTTTGAAGGAAGGTGACGAGATTCTGCTGAAGAAGCCGGAAAAGTGATCCGCGCCGCGAGTGCGGCGATGCCCTTCATTTCGGAGAGTAACATGGTGCCCATGGATGTTTTGCCAATCGGCAACGTCTTCACACGACTCGGCAAGAGTGTGCGGCTGACATTGGTGGCCGCGTCGACGCTGGCGTTCCTTGCCGCTTCTTCCGGGATCGCCCAAACGCCCGACCCTCCCGCTGCTTCCGATCCGGATGACACGGCCGACCAGGCGCCCCGGGTCCCTCGTCTTCCGCCCGTGCCCACAGTCCCTGATAGGGAAATCCAGCGATCGATCGAGCGGGGAATTGCCTTCCTCCTGCAAGATCAGAACAAGGACGGGTCCTGGGGTACACCGGAAAGAACGAAGGACCTGAACATCTTCGCGCCGGTTCCCGGCTCGCACCATGCCTTTCGAATGGCCGTCACGTCGCTCTGCCTGAGCGCGATGATCGAAGTGGGTGATCGTGACGAACCTCAGAAACAGGCCATTGACCGGGCCGAAAAATGGCTGCTCGAAAACCTGCCACACCTCAGGCGAGCCGATGAAGTGGCCATCTACAACATCTGGGGGCACGGTTACGCCATCGGGGCACTCGTGCGCATGCATCGGCGACATGCCGATGATTCGGACCTGCAAGAGAAGATTCGTCGATTGATCGGTACCCAATATGACATGCTCGACCGGTACGAATCGGTGGATGGGGGTTGGGGTTATTACGACTTTCGAATCGGATCAAAAAAACCGGCAACCGATTCGACCAGTTTCCTATCGGCAGCCGTTCTAGTGGCCTTTGATGAGGCGCGAAGTATTGGAGTCACACCTCCGAAGCGATTGACGCAACGTGCCGTCGATTCGATCCACAGGCAACAAAAACCCGACAATAGTTACCTGTATGGCGAATACCTCAAGTATCGGCCGATGCTCGGTATTAACCGACCCGGTGGAAGTCTGGGACGATCGCAAGCATGCAACCTGGCCCTCCGCTTGTGGGGTGACAAGAAAATCACGGATCAAGTGTTGAAGGATTGGCTGAACCGTCTGATCGCCCGCAATGGTTGGCTCAGCATCGGTCGAAAACGCCCGGTCCCCCATGAGTCCTGGTTTCAAGTCGCCGGTTATTTCTATTACTACGGCCACTACTACGCCGGACTCTGTATCGAGCAACTGCCGCCGGCCGACCGGCACGACTTCCAATCTCACCTGGCTACGATACTGATGAAATTACAGGAGAAGGACGGCTCCTGGTGGGATTACCCGCTCTACAACTACCACCAGCAATACGGAACGGCCTATACCTTGATGGCACTCAAACGGTGCCTAGGCGAAACGAACCGTCCGAAATGAATGGATTCAGTCGCCGCAACAAAGAACACTCTGGAGGTAAAGGGGCGAGGGGAGACAGAAGTGAGCGGCGTTGACGGCTCCCGCTTCGATTGATGGGTTGTCCCAACAATCGACCATTTGAGACACAGTAGCTGCCCGAGTTGAGGGGCGATGGAGTTAGCGAGATCCCGAGCGGTTGGATAGACTGATTTGGGGCGGCCAGAAGCGCCCCGAGCGACGAGGGATTGGCGGGAAGAAACGTGTTGCCTTTGCTCGATGGATTCAGTCGCGGCAACAAAGAACACTCTGGCTCCCCTCTCCCC
>CAYNDU010000229.1:0-8695 GCA_964395615.1 uncultured Pirellulaceae bacterium
CTCGAGAGCGGCGTGCTCGGCGTCGAGTTGGGCAGTGTCGCCACCGTTGCTGATGCTGACCACGCTCCTCGACTTTTGCAGTCTACGCGAGGACTGCCCGGTAGCCTGGCCCGTTTACGTGGCGGTTCCGCTGGTGGTCGTGGCTGCGGCAGCGCCGCAGCTCTGGCCTTTGACCGGCCACGTCTATCCGGCCCATTGCGTTTTTGGGTACTTGGGCTGGCCGTTGACGGCCTTTACCGTTGGCCTCATGCTGGCGTTCGTCGGCGAGATGCGGCGATACACGGAGCCGGGACGTTGCAGTTCCGCGATCGCCCTTTCCGTGTTGGCCATGGCGTACGCCGGGTTGGGCGTCAGCTTCCTGGTTGGACTACGTTTATTACACGGTCATCAGTGGGGAATGGTCGCTTTGTTGTCGGTGGTCATCGTGACAAAGATCTCGGACACCGGAGCCTATTTTGTCGGACGCCGATGGGGGCGTCACAAACTGGCTCCCGTTTTGAGCCCTGGCAAGACGCGCGAGGGCGCCCTGGGCGGCCTGGCGGCGGCCGTGCTAGGAGCCATGCTCGTCTGTTTCGTGGTGGTTCCGTTGCTAATCACCGATGGCCCGACGGCAACACGCTGGCCAATGTGGATCGCCTACGCGTTGGTCGTCGCGGTGGCCGGCATGTTGGGAGATTTGGCCGAAAGCCTGCTCAAACGGGACGCTCAACGTAAAGACTCCAGTCGGTGGTTACCCGGGCTTGGAGGTGTCCTGGACATTTTCGACTCGCTCCTATTCGCTTCCGTGCCGGCCTACTTATTCTGGGCCAGTGGATTATTGGGCCCTGGATAGCCGTAACGGGTGGGCGGACGAGCTGGCAAGGGGGTTACAAAAAACACAATCGATGCAAGTATTATGACTGTTTGACTTTATTGTCGGAGAATTTCGGCCCGCCCAGTCCGGGCGGACGGATTAGCTATATTTGTGTAAGTTGTGGCACCGGCGAGATCCGCCGAAGAACGGTTCCGGCGGATCGGTTCGGGGCTGGACTGGGCCACGGTTTGTTTTTTATCGCTGGAGTTTTTTATCGGTGCGCGTTTCAACGACCGTGCCTTTCATGCATGACTGAAGCGACTCTAACGCTGACCAAGCCACAGCTGGCTCTCTTTCTGTTTGGCGCCCAGGACCAGCATCTGAGGATGCTCCGCGATCAGTTGGGGGTGTCGATCACGCATCGAGACGAACAGATCCGAGTGACCGGTGATGCGGGGGCAGTGGCCCTTGCCACGCGCACGCTGGAACAACTGAAGCAATTGGTCGAGCGGCAGGGGAGCATCACGGACGACGACGCGCGACGCATACTGGACCAGGTGCGTACGATCGCCGACGGCAATGGCGCGTCGGTGGAGATCGACGTACTGGATGTCGTACGGAGTATCCGACCGCGCACGGCGGGTCAGAGTCGATATGTGGAAGCGATACGAACGAGTGAGTTGGTTTTTGCCGTAGGGCCGGCGGGCACCGGCAAGACCTATCTCGCGGTTGCGTCGGCTGTTCAGGCGCTGAAGTATGGAGAGATTCGGAAGATCGTCCTGGTACGACCGGCGGTAGAAGCCGGGGAGAGTCTCGGCTTCCTGCCAGGCGACTTGCAAGCCAAGATCAATCCTTACTTGCGTCCCTTGCTCGATGCCCTGCACGAGATGATGGACTACGAGGTAATCAAGCAGAACATGGAGCAGGACGTCATTGAGGTGGTCCCCCTGGCTTATATGCGAGGCCGCACGTTGAACCGGGCGTTTATTATTTTGGACGAGGCGCAGAACACGACCGTCTCTCAAATGAAGATGTTCCTGACCCGGATGGGGGAAGGCTCGCGCATCGTCGTTTCGGGAGACATCACGCAGGTCGACCTTGCGGCCGGCACACGAAGTGGGCTGGTCGACGCGTTAACTCGACTTAAGAAGATTCGGGGCATCAGCGCGGTGGAGTTGCACGCCTCGGACATTGTCAGGCATCGTCTGGTTCGCGACATCGTAAAGGCTTACGAAAGTCCGTCCGAACGCGCTCGAACTGCTCGACGTCGGGAGAATTGAGGCCTTTGATGGCGACACCTACCAACCCGAAACGAACTCGGTCCGAGCACGTAGCATCCCTGACGCTTCCGCCGGGCAAATTGGCTCGTTTGCTCGGCTCGCTCCGGCAAGCCGAAGTGCTTTCACGTATCGCCTGTTGCCTGGTCGCCGGGCTGTTGCTTTGGGTCGTTTCCGCCGGCTGGGCGCCACCCTTTGGATACCGCCTCGGATGGATGCCTCCACGATCGATTGCGGCGCGTGTTCCGTTTTCCGTGCCCGATCCGAAGGCGACCGAGGAGTTAAGGAAGCAGAAGCGGAGCGAGATCGTATGCATCTACGTCCACGACGAACGGCAGCTCAAGGAAACTCAATCGGCGCTCAAGAACCGGTTGTTTCAGGTTCTCGCGGCCAAGTCACTCGACGCGCTCGAGCCAAAGACGTGGCAGGAGTTCATGGCGAGCGACAACGACGCGGAATCGGCGGACATGGAAGCGACATTTCGGGGCATCCACGACGCGTTGGCTGACGATACTGATTTGACGCGGTTCGCTCAGGCGCTGCAGCGCGCATGCCAGCCATTCGAGGAAAACGGACTGCTGGACAACCTGGCGCACCAGGCCGAGGCGGGTAGCCAGATGTCGATCCGGGTCTATCCGTTGGGAAAGCCCGATTTCTTGCGGCGTGTCGATGTAAAGGATGTCCGGATCGCGCAAGTCGTATCCCGTCTCAAGGACCGCCTGGCATCCGAATTTCGAATCGCCGAGATGTCCCCCGAACTCGCAGGCCAGTTGGCTGAACTGACCTACAGCTGGCTGGTCCATCACGGCTTGCCCACCACGCTAACACTGGACACGGTCGCCACCGAGCGCGCCATGCAGCTGGCACTTGCGAACGTTCACGTCGAGACCATCGTTGAGCCGGGCGATAAGTTGGTCGACCAGGACGTGCCCCTGGGCCCGGAGACGCTCGACTTGCTTCGTCGCGAATATCGGGCCTTTCGTGAGCAGCTCTCCTGGACCGATATGATGGCCTATAGTGGTGCAAACTTTGGAATGTACCTGGCCCTGTATGTGGTGGCAGGCGTATTTGTCTACCGGCACCAGCCGCGGGTCATCAAAGAACTCAGCCAACTTATCAGGTTGCTGGCAACCGTGGTGGTGGTCATCGGACTCGGGCGTTTATGCGCGGGCGATTTCTGGAAAGCCGAGATCATTCCCATCGTCTTGTTCGCGATGACAATGGCGGTCGCCTACTCGCCGAACATGGCCTTACTGATGTCGGCAGCCATTGCGCTCGTGTTGACGTTCACGATCGGGCTCGGTCTGGCCGAATTCACGCTGCTTGCAGCGAGCGCCGTCGGTGCCGTGCTGCTGCTCAATCGAGTGAGGAGCCGGACGAAGCTGATTTACGTCGGGCTGGGAGCCGGCCTGGTAACGATGTTAACGAGTTTGGGAGTGGGGGCCCTCGTTCGGCAGCCGCTCGGCTCGTGGGGCGGAGCCGGACTGCTCCACCTCACGCTCGCGAACTCGGGGGAAGCCTCATTCAGTCTACAACTGCTGTCGGGGGCCACGTGGAACGGATTCTGCACCGTGTTGGCGGCGCTAATCATGACCGGTTTGCTGCCGTTTGTCGAGCGACTATATGGGGTGTTGACGGACATCAGCCTGTTGGAACTGGGGGATGCAGCGCATCCTCTGCTACAGGAATTGGCACGTCGAGCGCCCGGCACCTACAATCACTCGATCAGCGTAGCATCGCTCTCGGAGGCGGCAGCGGAAGCGATCTGCGGCAATAGCCTGCTCGTTCGAGTGGGCGCCTATTTCCATGACATCGGGAAGGTCTTCAAGCCGGGTTACTTTGTTGAGAATCAGGGGAGCCAGGCGAATCGGCATGAGTCGCTTCTTCCCGCGATGAGCACGCTTGTCATCATCGCTCATGTCAAGGACGGAGCCGACTTGGCCCGCAAGTATCGGATCCCGCAGAGTATTATCGATTTTATCGAACAGCATCATGGAACGACATTGGTAGAGTATTTCTACCAGCAGGCCGCGAAACAATCGGCCTCCGATCCGAATGGCGAGGATGTGGAGGAGGCCAGTTATCGTTACCCTGGTCCTAAACCGCAGTCGCGCGAGGCGGCCGTAATGATGATGGCCGATGCCGTCGAAAGCGCCAGCCGAACCTTAGTGGAACCGACGCCCGCGCGGATCGAAAACCTCGTCGAGGACATTGCCATGAAGCGATTGCTCGATGGTCAGTTCGACGAGTGCAACATCACTCTCAAAGATCTGGCGTTGGTTCGCGAGAGTCTCGTAAAATCGTTGACGGCAGTCTACCATGCACGCGTCAAATACCCTGATCAACAGACAGCCTGACGAAAATGGAATCACGAACCGGTCCGGCGAAAAGACCACTAAAGGAAGATCAACAGGGCCATGACCCGTCTCCGGTCGATGGGCCTTCACGCGACCACTCGACGATCGACATCGGGCTGGCGGTCGAGCATCCCAGTGTTTCGGATCTTCCGATCGACGTACCTGATGATTCTCTGCGAATGGCGGTCCGAGCGATCATACGAAAGCACGGCCCACCCAGAGCGGTCGTCAGCGTTGCACTCGTCGACGATCCCACGATTCACGAACTCAACCAGAGGTTCCTGCAGCACGACTATCCAACCGACGTACTCAGTTTCGTCCTCGAGAAAGGACCCGATCATCTGGACGGTGAAGTGATTGTCAGCCTCGATACGGCGATCCGTTGCGCCACGGAGTATGGTTGGCCGGCCGAGAATGAGCTGCTGCTCTATGTCGTTCACGGGACCTTGCATCTGGTCGGCTTCGACGATCAGAACGATGAGCAACGGAGGCAAATGCGAGCCGGTGAACATCTCTTCATGGCTCAACTCGGCCGGGCCCTCCCGCCCGAGGAACCTCGAATCGGTTCGCTGCCGGAAGGGATGTCGCCATGACCCCTTCCATGACACCTTGGACCATCATTGCGTGTGGGCTCGTCACGGGGTTCGCGGCGATCAGTTCCAAAGTACTCAGCGATTTCTCGCGTCATGACCTGGATCTCTATTGTCGCAGGCACGACCGCCGAGATCGATTTCACGAAGTGCTGGACCACCACGAACGCGTTGGCCTGGCCGCCTCCGCACTCCAGACGGTCGCCATCGTCATGCTTGTTCTGGGTGTCAGCCAGTGGTGTTTTCCGTTCGGTCTGGGCACGGACGGCGGATGGTTCGGTTGGACCGCACTTGGCGTCAGCCTCATCATGATCCTGCTCGTCTTGATCGTCGGTTTGCCATGGGCCGTGGTTGAACTCTGGTCCGCCCCGTTTCTGTATCATACATGGGCCCTGTGGAAGACCATCGCGATGCTGTTGAGCCCGCTCACGGTTGCCATGGGTCTGGTAGATACGGTGATGCACCGTTTGGCCGGGCAGACGGACAACGACGAGGACGAGGAAGAAGCGTTTGAAGATGAAATCCGAGCGATCGTGAGCGCCGGTTTGAGAGACGGGCTGCTCGAGGCCGATGCGCGAGAGATGATCGAAGGCGTGATCGAACTGGGAGACGTCGATGTCGCCGAGATCATGACGCCCCGAAGCGAAATCAACGCCTTGGATGTCGACATCCCTTGGGCAGATGCCCTTGATCTGATCGTAAAATTCGGTCGTACGCGACTACCGGTCTACCGGGGCGGACTCGATCAGATCTTGGGAATTCTTTATGTCAAGGACCTGCTTGCCGAATTCTCCGGCAACCGAACGATCCCCGACCGTCCCCTCAAGAAACTGCTCCGACCGGCCTGGTTCGTTCCCAGTTCCAAAGCCGTCGACGAAATGCTGCGCGAGTTCCGGCGAACACGAAGTCATATGGCGATCGTTGTCGACGAGTACCACGCCACCTCGGGAGTCGTGACGATCGAAGATGCGTTGGAAGAAATTGTCGGCGAGATCGCCGATGAAATGGACTCGGATGATGAGATCGACCTGGTCCGAGTCGATCAAGGCATACTCGATGCCGACGGTCGTGTTCGGATTGATGAATTGAATGAACAATTCGGGTGCGCCCTGCCCGGGTCGGACGAATATGATACGATCGCCGGCCTGGTCGTCAATCTCGCTCGCCGCATCCCCAAACCGGGCGAGACCCTTCAGGTGATGGAACTCCGCATGACCGTGCTCAAGGCCTCAAATCGCCGCGTGGACCGCGTGCGCATCGAGCGGGTGCAGGAGTCGACGCCCGAAGCGACCGGCTAGCCGGCAGAGCGCGAAGCAAGGTTTACGTGCGCCGCCGTTCGAGAGCCCGAGGAGGTTGTGCATGTCGAGCGAAAAGACGAAGGCAATCGTTATTCGAGTGGTGGAATTCAGTGAGTCGAGCTGTGTCGTAACGCTGTTTACGCGAGATTTCGGAAAGATAGGCGCTTTAGCCAAAGGAGCGAGAAGGCCGAAGAGCCCTTTTGAGTCTGCTATTGACCTGTTGGCCGTCTGTCGAATAGTGTTCCTCCACAAATCGTCCGATTCACTCGATCTATTGACCGAAGCGAAACTGGACCGCCGATTCCGCGCCGGAAGTAAGGATCTGGCTCGCCTTTATGCTGGTTTTTACGTCGCCGAGTTGTTGCGGGAAATGACGGATCTCGGAGACCCCAATCCCGACCTCTTCGATGCCGCAGATCACGGTCTGCTGGAATTGGAAAACGGGGAAGACGTCGCGTCCGTGATTCTGCGGTTTGAATTGTCCGCACTCGAACAACTTGGACACCTCCCGGCCTTGCACGAGTGTGCCGCTTGTGGTGG
Source organism: uncultured Pirellulaceae bacterium (assembly GCA_964395615.1). Lineage (GTDB taxonomy): Bacteria > Planctomycetota > Planctomycetia > Pirellulales > Pirellulaceae > CAYNDU01. The sequence continues at coordinate 6,856 of CAYNDU010000229.1, forward strand.
GAGCGTGCCGGACGATCGAGGTTACTTGTTCGGAATGCTGTCGGGAGGTTTGTTATGCCGCCGCTGCCGCACGGGGCAGCGTCAGGTGATACGAGTATCATGTGAGACGATGGAGCAGTTGCGCGAGTTTCTCCGATCCATTAATCGTGACGAACACTTGACCGAGTTGCCCGCGAGTCAACGGGGCGAGGTGCGCGGAATCATGAATCAGTACGTCTGTCATCTACTCGGCAAGCGACTGAGGATGCATGATTTCCTTGCGTCCGTGCTCGGACGGAACGGAAACTGACAAACGAAGTCATCCGGACATCGTGTCAAAGCGTGTCGGGCTGCGGGGCCGAAAATCGGGGTGAAGCGGTTGGGGCAAACCGGGTACTATCAGGAATCACGCCAGGTAAGGACGGACAAGGATGTCCCCAGTGCATACCGTACATAGGTTCGCGTGGGTCGTGTTGTTGGGTATCGCGGCAGGCCCCTTGCCCGGCTGCGCCCTGTTCGGCGGCCCGGAATCTGATTTCGGGGAGCTCCCGTCGGACGCTTCGGACGTCGTTCAAGCGTCGTATCACGAGGCGCTTGCCGACCCGGATTTGCGTCCGAAACCCCTGGGGCTCAAGGACTTCTCCCCAGACCGAATCGGCGCGACCACCTGGCGACTTATGGGAAAAGGCCCTGACAAGAACGCCGCTCTACGATCATACCAGGACGCCGAGGAGCTCTACCAACAGGCGGTCGCTCACCACAACGCTCGCCAATCGGCGGACGACCTGTTTCGCCAGGCGTCGGCGCAATACACGACAGCCGCCAGGCGATGGCCCGATTCATCGATCGAGCAGGACGCCCTGTTCCGAGCCGCCGAATGCGAGTTCTTCGCCAATCGCTACGTCCAGGCTGATGAGTACCTCGAGCAATTACTCAAGAAATATCCCAACACGCGATACCTTGACATGGTCGAGGCACGACGCTTTCTGATCGCCCAGTATTGGCTCCAGTTGGCCAAGGCCGGAACCAGCAGCGTGTTGGGGTTCAACCTGACTGACAACGGCCGGCCGTTGACCGACACGTTTGGAAACGGGGTGAAAATTCTGGACCGGATGCGGATCGAAGATCCGACGGGCAAGCTGGCCGACGATGCCACGATTGCAGCGGGGAACGCCTTTTTGGAAACGGGCGATTATTCGCGGGCCGATCAGTATTACTCGGATCTGCGCACGAACTTCCCCAATAGCGAACATCAATTCATGGCCCACTTCCTGGGAATCGAATCGAAGTTGAAGGGTTACAAAGGACCCAACTACGCCGGCGGCGTGCTCGACGAAGCCGAGAAACTCATTAAACAAGTGCGGCGCCAGTTTCCGCAGGAAGCAAGAAAACACCAGGATACGATCGACCGGGCGATGAGCGAGGTGCGGTATCGTAAGGCGGAACGCGAATGGGTGATGGCCAAGTACTATCTTCAACGCAACGAATACGGAGCCGCTCGCTTCTACTGCCAGGTCGTGGCGACGAACTTCCCCGACACGCCATTTGCCGACAAGTCGCGAACCGAACTGGCCAGGCTGGCGGGCAAGCCGGTCCGCCCGGCACAAAAACTCGGCTGGCTTGTTGATCTATTCCCAACCGACGACGAAAGCAAGCCGCTCCTAGCCACTCCCCCGGACAGTACGTTGCGCCGATGAACCAGGTACGTGATACTCTGAGCCGAATCCGTTCGCACGTGCAACGTGCGCCGGCAAGTTGCGCAAACCAAGCCGGGGCAAACGACGCCGGGGCAAACCAAGCCGGGGCAAACCAAGCCGGGGCGGGCAATGGCAGCCGCATCCACTTTGGTTGGATGCGTCCA
>CAYNDU010000230.1:0-8682 GCA_964395615.1 uncultured Pirellulaceae bacterium
TAAGGACCGGCGGGAGTGTCATCGATCATGCCAGCAATCTTGTGATATCGCGTGCTGTAGGGCGACTGTTGATATCGGATACCAGAGATCGTCCCCTTCTCTTTCGCTTCGGCGATCCACCGATCGGCGTGGTCATGTGCCCAACCGAGCGCCCGAGCGTCGATGTGGAGCGCCGGCTGGCAGTCGACGAAGATGTTGTTGCTGATCGTGCAATCCCGCCCGCCTCCGACAAATGCCGCTCGACGAACACGATAAAACAGATTGCCGGAAATCTCCGTGCCGCAAAACATGTCGTCCAGGTAGACGCCTACGCATCCCCGCCCTCGAAAACCCTGAATATTGTGAAGGTAGTTGTTCCGAATTTTCGTACCACGCATGGTCCAATTGCGGCCAGTGTAGATCGCTCCCGCATCATTCGACTCGTAACAAACGTTGTAGATCTCGTTTAGCTCGATCAGATGGTCGTTACCGCCGAACCCCATGCCCATGTGTGGGGCATCATGGATCAGGTTGTGGCTGGCACAATTACCGACACCCTGCAGCGTGATGCCTGGCTGATAGACTCGCTTGAGCCGAGCAAAATGGTGTATGTGGTTATTGTCAGCCAGGTGCTTCGCCGCCTTTAGCGTATTCCGGTCCCCTCCGGAGAGCGCAATTCCTCCACCGCCCAATTGGTACATATCGCAGCCGATTACGGAATGCTCCACACCTCCGTGCACTTGGACCGCCCAGCCACCCGTGTTGCGTACCGTGCATGCCGTAACGCGATTGTGGGATCCACCGGTGATCGATATCGCGGTCCCTCGTGATGCCTCAAACGTGAGACCTCGCAATTCGACAAACGAAGCATCCTTCAGCGTGACCAGGGAAGGAGCCAGTGAAAGGACGGTTGACGCTTCATCGAGTAGGGCAGGGGGCCAGAAGAAGATCTTGCGACTTGTTCGATCCAGGTACCATTCACCCGGTTGATCGAGTTCGCTGAGCAAGTGGTAGGCATAAAACCACTGTCCTTTCCGATAGCCATAATTGTGATATGGGGGTTTGACCTCGATGACGTGGCGCTGTACGTCGATCGACCGGATGGCGTGTCGCTGATCCGACCAGTCCCAGAACCAATAACCGTGGACCCAGCCATTCGGCTCGTTCACCCAACGCGCCGGCCGCTCGCCGTCGTATCGAAGAATCCCCTCGGCGGTTCCCTTTGTGCCACGCACGTTGCGCTCGGTCGGCCCCAGTACTTCTACAATGTCGGTAAACCCTTCATTCGGCCACCGAGCGACCGTCATCGGCTTGCCGCGAAAGAACAACTCGGGCCCTCCTCCACCCGGTGATCCCAAATCGTTGCCTGCATCCTCCGGCAAATCGGCGACGCGCACCGACGTACGAGCCTTCGAGTCCATTCGCTGCAGGAGACTCTGATCGGTAACCGGTTTCCAGGACGCGAGCAGCGGGCCGCCGACAAAACGAGGGTGGGCACGGCTCGCCGCTCGGTAGACAATCTTTGCCGTTGCCGTGCCGGAATCAAGATGCGTCAACTCTAGCGGTTGTGTCATGCGATACGTGCCGTCGGCAACGATAACCTCGCAGGAGTCGGACGATTCGCGATGCGCCGCGCGCCACGCTCGAACGGCATCTCGTGCACGACCAATCGTCGCGATCGGACCGTCGGTTCGCGCCTGGTTGGCGGTGGCCTGGCGGCCGGACCACCGGTCGTCACCTTGGGGTCCTACGTACCAGCGGACGGTTTCGGCCGGCGCCATCGCGGCACCGAGACCTGTCAAAAGGAAGAACGCGAGGGTCAATCGACGGCACGTATGCATGGGAGGGTCCCTTGGGTGGCTGGGCAGCGCTGACCGCGGCCGTCGGCCCGTCCCGGAGTGTCATCCTCACCGAGAACGGGATTCGACTGCCCGGATGGTGGTTGTCGGTTGGAGTGTTGCTTCAATGACGTCATGGAGCCCGTCGGCACGATCCTCGTTCCGCTACTCACGGCGGGCGCCGCAACGGTACTTTTTTACCACGAACGTCATTGGGAAACAAAGGCCCGACGCAATCCCGGCAGACGCCGGCCGTCTCGAGTCTCATTGGGGCCATCCTCTCTGTGGCGGAGACCAGGCTGACTTGGTGTGTGCCCGGTTTCCAATGGCAGCCGGCAACTGATTGGAAATGCCCACCGTATGGAGTAAGATCATAGGTTCGGAGTCCCGTGGAATGGAACAATGGGTGCGATGCGTTCTCTGGTTTGTTCGGACTTGGGATCCTCAGTTGCCTGGAGACAAACATGACACGTACCAGCAAGATCACTCGACGCCAGGCCCTGCAAGCCGGTTGTGCTACCTTGGCAGCCGTAGCTCCCTACGCCATTACGTCCACGGCGTTGGGCGGTGCGAACAAGGCACCCGCCAGTGACCGCATTACCATCGCCCACATTGGGGTGGGCAATCGAGGCAGCTCGTTATTTCGCGGAGTTTACGGCCTGCCCGACGCCCAGATCGTGGCGGTCGCCGACTGCTTTGAGAATCGCCGCGCGTCGAAGGCGACCGTCTGTAAGGGGAAAGCCTACCAGGATTACCACGACATACTGGCCCGCGATGACATTGATGCGGTCGTGATCGCCACACCGGACCATCAACATGTGCCTTTGGCGATCCAGGCCGCTCGGGCCGGCAAGAGCGCGTACGTCGAGAAGCCGCTCGGCCTGTCTATTGAACAAGATCTCGCCTGCCGCAAGGCGTTTGACAAGTCGGGGACGGTCTTTCAATACGGCACGCAGCAACGCAGCATGGCACACTGCCACCTCGGTTGCGAACTGGTCCGCCGTGGAGCGATCGGAAAAATCCACACGATCGAGGTGGATTGCCCGAATGGAGGAACAGGAGGATCAACAAAAGAAGAAGCTGTTCCCCAAGGGCTGGATTACAACATGTGGCTCGGCCCAGCGCCATTAAAACCCTATACCCGCGACCGCTGCAAGCCACCGGGCAGCTATTGGATCTACGATCAGTCAATCGGTTATCTGGGCGGCTGGGGCGCTCACCCACTGGACATCATGGTCTGGGGTTGTGACGCCGATTTGAAAGGCCCTATCGTCGTCGAAGGAACGGGGGTTGTTCCGACCGATGGACTCTATGACGCAGTCTACAACTGGGACATGAAGATCCAGCTGGGCGACGTCCGGCTCGTATTCCGGCCCGGGCCCGAACGGACTCGATTTATCGGCGCCGACGGTTGGATTCAGGTCGCTCGAGCCGGCAACCGGAACCAGGCCAGCGATCCCGACTTGCTTGCGACGAAACTCGATGCAGAGCCGATGCGTCTCCTTGTCAGCAAGAACCATCAGGGGAATTTCGTGGAGGCCGTAAAGCAAGGAAAGCCCGCAGCCGCGGTCTCTCATTTGCGGGACGCGGTGCGGAGTGACCTGATTAGCCATCTCTGCGATATCGCTGTTCGCAGCGGAGAACGGGTCGTCTGGGACCCCGTGGCCGAGAAACTGACCGAAGGAAATAGCCGAGCACGTTCCATGCTCCAACGACCCATGCGCAAGCCTTGGACACTATAGTCCCGCGGCCGTACGATTCACACCGAATGGCACAACGAAGCTAACCGGGATTCCGCTCCTATTCTACGGGCTTTCTCTTTCGCAAGCTTCGTGTTCCTTGTAATAAAGAGAGAACGTTAGAGGAGTAACGGCATGAACAGCGCCCCCGAAGTCTACGCTGCCACATCCCGAAACGTCTCGCATACGACGCGAGATTGTCGTGAGTCTCGAATCACTGTGGCAAGACAGGCTGTGATCCTGGGGCTGGTGACCGTTCTATGTTTACCGGTACGAGGTCAGACTTCCTCGCCGGAGACCGGTGGGCTGCATACCGCGTCGCTCAGTTCGGTTGCCGTTGACGGCGAGTTGAAACAGTGGCATCGCGTTTCCATGACATTGCGCGGGCCGGCCCTGTCGGAGAACGCGACGCCAAATCCTTTTCTCGATTACAGGCTACAGGTGACGTTCCGACAGGGTGACCGTTCGTTCCTGGTCCCCGGGTTCTTCGCTGCCGACGGTAGGGCGGCCGACAGCGGAGCCGAAGCCGGTGATCGATGGCGAGTCTATTTCGCGCCGGAGGCACCCGGTCGGTGGGACTACCGAGTATCTTTCCGACAAGGTCACGAGCTGGCGGTTAGTGACGATGCCCGGGCCGGTCGTCCCGTGGAGCCCCTTGATGGCCTGACCGGTTCGATCGCCGTTGGCCCAAGCGACAAGAAAGCTCCCGATCTGCGCGGTAAAGGCCGTCTGAAATACGTCGGCCGGCGATACCTGCAATTTGCGTCAACGGGAGACTATTACATCAAGCAAGGCGCCGATGCGCCGGAAAACCTGCTGGCGTATCAAGATTTCGACGGTGACTTCAAGAACGACGGCCGAAAGGACAACCTGGTAAAGACATGGGAGCCACACATCCGCGATTGGCACGAAGGAGACCCGAGCTGGATGGACGGCAAGGGCAAGGGTCTGATCGGAGCCATCAATTACCTGGCCTCCGAGAAGATGAATGCCGTCTCATTCCTGACGCTCAACATCGAAGGCGATGATCGCAATGTCTTTCCGTACACGAATTATGCCGAACGGTTGCGGATGGACGTTTCGCGTCTGGCTCAGTGGGAGATCGTCCTATCACAGATGGATCGGTGCGGAATGCACATGGACGTCAAGACTCAGGAGACGGAAAACGAAATGCTGTTGGACGACGGCGAGGTCGGTGTCGAACGACGATTGTATTATCGCGAATTGATCGCTCGTTTCGCTCACCATCTGGCGCTGACCTGGAACCTGGGCGAGGAGAACGGTGCGCTCGGAAAGCGCAATCAAAACACGGAACAGCGTCGAGCCATGGCCCAATACCTGTTCGATCATGATCCCTACCGGCATCCGATTGTGATCCACAACGGGCGCATGCCGGACGATCTTCTGGGTCCCGATTCCAAGCTGAGCGGTTTTTCACTGCAGACGAATAAGGCGGACTTCAGCCGAGTGCATTCGTCGGTCGTCAACTGGGTGCGCCGGTCAGAGCAGGCGGGAAAACCGTGGGTTATATTCTGTGACGAACCTGGTGATGCCCAGCACGCACTTCTTCCTGACAGCGACAATCCAGCTCACGACAACGCGCGACGCAACGCTCTCTGGGGCACGCTGCTAGGCGGCGGAGCCGGTGACCAGTGGTACTTCGGTTACAAACATGACCAGTCGGACCTTACCTGTCAGGACTGGCGGAGTCGCGACCTGTGGTGGGACCAGTGCCGGATCGCTCACGAGTTCTTCACCAGGCAGGTTCCCTTCTCGACAATGGCTCCGCACGACGACCTGATCGCGCCGAAAGGTCCGTATTGCCTGGCCGACCCGGGCCGCTCTTACGCAATCCTGCTACCACAGGGCGGCCCCGCTCAACTCGATCTGGGCGACTCGCACAACGAATTGAATGTGCGGTGGTTCAACCCACGCCGAGGCGGTTCGCTCCAGAAGGGCAGTGTCGGCCGGATCCAGGGACCCGGCCGAAAATCGCTCGGTGCGCCACCGTCCGAGCCCGACCGTGATTGGGTTGTCGTTGTGATGGCGGCCGGCGGAGACAATCAGTAAACCCACTCGAACCCGGCGTACGGCGTAATACCCGGCGAGTAGACTCGGGTATTCGTGAACGACCCATTATCGGGCAGCCTCAGGTCAAGATGTTCGAGGTATGTCTTGTCGAGCAGGTTTTCGACACCGCCAACCAGGTACAACCGATCCGACGCTCTCCAAAAACCACGCAAGTAGAAGAGCGTAAACCCGGCCGTCTCCTCCTCGACTGACAGCAGGCTACCGGGTCCACCCACCGGGCGCAAGAAAGCATTCCTCGGTTGGTGACTGACGATCCGCGATCCGAAGTCGACTCCCCATCGCGGATTGTCGCCCGCCTGGTGAAAACGCACGCCCGCTCGGCCTTCAAGCGGCGCGATTTGAGGAAGCGGCGCGTTGATCGATCGGTCGGTCCCTTGGACGTAATTGGCCGACGCGTAGAGTTGCAGGCGCTCAGTGGCGTCGCATTCACCGTAGAGCGAGAAGCCGGCAAGCGTCGCGCGATCGGTATTGGTTGCCAGCAACAGCCGGGCCCCCGTCGGATCCGCAATCGGATTGGCCGCGTACGTGACATAATCCAAGACCCACGAGTGGTAAAGACTCGCACGGCCACGGAAGTACTCGCGTTCCAATTCAAACGTCAGATCCAACTGCCACGCACGCTCCTTGCGGAGGTTCGGAGTGCCGATCACTCGGCTAAACCCGTTCTGTATGATCCCCATGAATACGCCGTCCGCGTACCGTTCGGTGAGCGTGGGGATGCGTTGAGCGTGACCGCCGCCGAACCGCACGTCGAGCGAGTCGGTCAGCGCCAGGTTGTTCGTCACGTAGAAGGCAAACAGCGTATCATTCTGCGGCAGTGTGCCGGGAGCGCCAGCCAGCGACGTTTGCGATCCGGGCGGATTTCCGCGCAGTCCGTCCGGGAAGTTGAGCGGCAGTTCGCTGTACTGCTGTGCATCAGTGTGTGTCCAGTCGACACGGGCACCGATCGACGTGGACATATAATCCAACCATGGCATCGTCGCCTCCATGAACAGACCGGGGTCGATCATCGTGGAGCGCGGAAGGTTCGTCTGCAGGGATGGATCCGGATTGAACGGATCAAGCGGGTTCACCGGAGTCACGTTGGCCCCGAAGCTGTCGTAGAAACGATACTGTTCATAGATCTGCTGTTGCACGTTCCGGATGTCGGCACCGAATCGTACCATCCGGTAGTCTTCGTCTCCGTACGTCTTCATGATGCGAGCACCGGTTGACGTCAGGTCACCGTTGTTCGCACCGACAAAACCGGGAACCTGTGGATTCGAACTGATCGGCAACCCGGTCACACCTTGACGACTTCGCAACGCATCTTCAATTCGATCGATTACGAAGAACGGGTTGCGCTTTCCGCGGCCGAGTGTGTCGCCGTTAAATCTCGTTCGGTTAAACCAGCCTGCTACACGCAGCTCCTCGCACCCGCTCGGATCTTCCTGGATGTAATTGATGCTGATGGCATCGGTCCCGAGGTAGTCGATGTCAAAAATCTGCGCTGCAAACTCTGTGTTCGGCTGATCAACTCGGTTGTATCGTATCTCCACACGCGAATACGGATCGATGTCGAAACCGAATTGCCCTAACATGCTCTGCATGTGAAACGACGTGGGAACCCAGGGTAGCCCGGAATTGCTTCCTGCCTGGTAAGCACCGCCAACCCGGTTCGTATAACTAAACACGTAACCGTAATTGCTGTTGCCGCCAAAGGCCGTTGCGCGGCCGTTTACCTGTCCGCCGTTCGTGTGTACCGTGGTGCCAAGCCGGGCATGCGATTCGAAACAGGCATAGCGCGGAGTGTCAAAGGTCTCGATGTTGATATAGCTGAATCCAGGTCCATATCGCAGACCGTACGGTCCGGGAATCACCGTCACACTGCGAATCAACCACGGGTCAATTTTCGAAAGCATCGAGTCCAAGTCCTGCCGGACCGGTGTCCAGTAGGTCCCGTCCGCGATCGTGCGCACCTGACCAAAACTGTAGCCGCGAATGTGGGGGTCCAGGTTGATCGGCGAGCGACGTTGGACTCCAATCGTCTGCACGTAGTTTGACTTGTCGAGCAGACCACCGACGTCGTTGGCCGGGGCCCGCGTATTGTCAGCCGTTGTTACCGATTCGCTTAACGGTGACACCGGATCGGCTTGCTGGATGAAATCCGGCGCCAGGTCAAAGGCAACCTGGCCAAGATCGAGCGGCTGCAATGGGCTGGGAGCCAGGTCCAACGGTTGCGAAGGTTCAGGAGCCGGCTGCGAAAGGCTTGCATTCTGGACTTTGAGCACACGCTGGACCGACAACCACTCATTGATGGCCACCACGTCCTCGACCGTATACATGTGGTCGCCAAGCGATGCAAGGCTCTCCGTCGCGGTATCTGCCGAAACGGTCTGGGCCGGAGTACCCGATTCCACCTCAGCGGTTGCCGTCTCTTGCCCGGCCGAACCGGTGCGGGCCGCCTCCTTCTTGAGCGCCCCCGTCGGCGTCGAATCGGGCTCGCCCGCAAGGGTCGAAGTCGTCAACGATAGTCCCAAGAACAGACAGCCGATAACTGGCCGCCACGTGCGGCTGGATCGATTCAAACGCATCGGAGTTTCCTTCCTCCGGGCGCGCAACGATCGGGACGGCCGATGTTCGACCATGTCCAGTCGATGACGCGCCCCCCTTGTGTGGCGTCATCCCATCCGGTCGACTTGCCACCGGGCACCTACTGGCTGCCACCGGCCGGCGTCTTGTCGAATCGGAGCCCCGTATTCACTCGATTGGCCCCGTATTCGCCCGATTGGCATTGCCTTTCAGTCCAGGCGAACGGTACACCAGTCAACATCCTTCCAGCAGACTACGCATCTTAACGCAGACTCTTTGGAATACAGAGCATCTGACCTAGTCTTCGTCGGCACGCTGGGCACCTCCACTTTATGCAGGTTCACCATAAACGTCGGACCGGCAGTAGCCCGGATTATTCACTGGAGTTTCCATTATCGGTTTAACGTTAGGAACAGCAGCGACTTACGCGTATCTTATACGCGTATATTACCCGAAACACCACG
>CAYNDU010000231.1:0-8638 GCA_964395615.1 uncultured Pirellulaceae bacterium
CACCGACTGTTGGAATCTCCAGTGAACACCTTGCTCAGCCCAACCGCTACGGAAACTCGTTCCTGCACCCCGGGGCAATGGACGGGTTGTGTTCGGGGCCTCGATCCGAACGGAGATATTCTCCGGCACGGTGGCGACACGAACGTCGTACTCGGTCGGGCCCAAACAGTCAACCGTCTTTTTGCGCAGTCTGCTTTGCTCGCGCCACTCATGCGTGATCCGAACGGGCGTCGCCAGGACTTGCCGCTCGTCCGTACAATGAGCATGGATGCGGAAGTTATTGAGTCCGGGATCGCCGACATACCGCACGCGGACAGAACGGGCAGGCCGGTCCAGCACGACGTCACGGCCCGCGTTGTAGTTCCAATGTTCCGTGTACGTCGGAACCTGCGCGGAGTAGAAGGTTGTGTACTTCGCATCTTCACCGGTCACGTAGGCCATGGAATTAGCCGTGTTGGCGGCCGCGTCGCGTTGGCCGGTCGCGAACTGGCCCTCTGCATGGAGCCAGGCGATCGCCCCGCCGGGTGGCGCATTGACTTGCACGGTCACCGATCCTCGGAATTTCGAGGTCGAGCGGGCCGGATCATAATCATCGGGCGCGCCAGCAAGGTACTTGAGCGTTTCGTCGGGCCGGCTGGCCTGAGACGCAACGCTGACGACACGAGTGGGAAGGCCACGGTCGTCACCCGTAACGAGACGCATCGGGTTAGCACCGACCCGAAGAGCAGGCAATGAGGCCGGCGCCACCTGCACCCACGTCGTCAACTTCAAACGGGCCACTAACGATCGTGATGTCCCACCACGAAAATCGAGTTTCAACAGGTAACCATACCGACCGCTGACCCAACGAGTGAGATCCAGCGTCACGGTCTGTTCGGCCGCTGGCCGATCGATCGTCGCGACGGGCGCCCAGGACCGGCCATCGTCTAGTGAGCAGCTGACGGCGACGTGGTTCGCGGTCAGTTCCAGCACGGCCGCCTCGGAGTCGTCATCGAGGTTCTCGAGTTCTCCGACTCGGGGAACGATGATATAGGGAGTGCGCACTTCGAACAGTGCGGCACCATCGTCCTGGCTGTCCTGCAGTCGTAAACCGTCCGCGGTCGCCGCCACGTTGTGAAGCGAGTAGGCACCAAGTTCGGCGTCGCGTGACCGATCGGTCAGGTTCGGAGCATAGACAAACCGCCCGTTACCGTAGTTGTGCACGGTGAAATGGCGGTGATTCGGTTTTGGACCGCGGGGCGGCGACTCCAACAAATTGCGCAAGAAGGGCGATCGGTCGTACGCCCCGTCATGGTGCCAACGGCCGCCCTGTGGTTTCCACCAACGAGTCAACGATTCGCCTGGTCGAAGGACCCAGTCCATGGTGTGACCACCTTGCTGAAAATGGTACATCCTGTCCACACGCGTCACGGCATAGGTGCGTCGGGTCTTTTCGAGATCGTCATTCGGAAAAAACAGCGGACCTCGATTCCTCCAGAGCGACGCGTCGGTACAGGCATCCTCAAAGGAAGCGAGCGACCCATCGGGGCGGCGAAAGACGGCCCGTACATCTGAGTCCAGATAGTGCCACTGATCCTCGTAGAAGACCTCGGCTGCAACGTGTTTCCACGCGGGCAGCGAGAGCGACCGCGACGGGCCCAGACCGATGCCCTCGGCGACACCCGCCATCACGGGGCCGAGAATCCCGCAATAGCCGTATCCGTAAACATTGATGATTTTGATTGGATCGCGAACCTGGCGAAACTCAGGCAAATCATCCACACCTTCATTAACAACATTCATGTGAAAGAGTCCGGTCTCCGTATCGGCCAGGTACTTGTAGACTGCATACGCCTTTGAATCCGGGTCGAGGTCTCGCCACTTCTTGTACTGTCCAAACGACTTCAGGCTGTACGCGTCAGCCACATGGGGTGAAAGTACTCGTGGGGCGGTCAGAACTCCAACGGAATCGCCCGTTGGAACTTGATCCGAGGGCAGGCCGCTCAAAACGACGTTCGCACTCTTGTCTCCTTCGGTTCTCGGGCCGAGAACACTCGATGACCGTCCTGGCTTTCCCGCCGCCCCCTGTCCGGCCACCGGATGGAGGACTCGAAAATAGACCTGGCGCAGGGCAAGGAAAGTGACCCAGTTCCGCAGCGCATAACCACACTTCTTCAGATTGGATTGGCTGTAGTCATTCGTCTTCCCACCACTTGGATGGACTCCGTCGGAACTGATCACCGAGCCATCCCAGGTACCACGCGGTCGATAGTGCAAGCAGGCGGCATGAAAATCGATCAACGGGACGTGCAACGCACGGGCCACGTCGGTAATCACGCGGTTGATCTTCTGGACCGCCTGGTCGTGATCACGTCGTGGAGGAATGGTCGATAGAATCGGCACGGCATACGCGGCGAGACATTTTTCAACGACCTGTTCGAGTTGAGCTCGGTAGTTGTCGGGCACACGATTTCCCGAGATGTCGTTGGAGCCGACCATAATGATCGCGACTTCCGGCTTCTGTTTTTCCAGAACGGCATCGATTCGCCCGAGCAATTGCCCGACTCGCCAGCCGGAGTAGTTGGCGAATTCTGGTCCTTTGTCACTTGTCCCGAGAATGACGTCACGCCACCGAGCGTTGGCCGGTTTTGCGGGGAGGCCGTCGTCTCCGACCAGGTACTTCTGTGGTGCGTCCCAACCCAGCGGAGACCAAAACGCCATGGAATAGGTGATCGAATCGCCGAACTGCGCTACATATCCAGGCGTACCCCGGAACCGAGCGTGGACCTTTCGCATCGATTCCAGCCAGTTCTCGATCTGGAACTCGGGCTGCCACACAACCGATTCTCGCGACTCATCCTCCGGCTCCGATTCCCGTGTTGTAACGCCTTCTTGCGCCGAGTGTTGAAGAAAATGGTCGGCACCGGCGTCGGTAGGAGTCGACCGCCGCTGCCCGTCGATGTCGGTCAGGACGCCCTCGAATATCGCTCGGCGACCCTCGCCCGGACGAAGCGCCGCGCGCAAGTGCAGATTACCCTTTTCGATATTCTCAAAGAGATGATCCGTGTTGGAAGGAACGAAATTCCATTCCGTCGGGCGAACTTCGGTTCCACGAATTAAGACCGGCGCGCCCGCCAGCAGATTATGGGAGACGACGAGTCCAACATTATCATCGTGAACCCAGATCAACCGCTTCAAACGGCTATCGGGTTCAAACACCGTGTTGTGCACAATCCGACATTGCCGTGTATGGACCGCCAGGAGGCCGGCCTCTCGACACCTGACAACGAAGTTGTTGCGAACCGTGCACTCCCGAGCATGCCAGGCCGTAGCGTCGCGCTTCGAGGGATTTCCGAGGCAGATGCCGGTGTCACAATCGATAATGTAGTTGCCCTCTACAACGCATTCCTCCGATTCGTTCCAAAGGAAGATCGCACCGCGGCACTCACCGGTGCGCCCATGGATGCCGCTGAACACGTTGTTACGAATGGTCCATCGGCGAGCGTGCATGGCATCGATACCGCCCAGGTAGTTGCCATTAAAAGTATCGGGAGTATCTGTCGGATCTTCGGCGAAACTTTTCGGTCGATCGTTGTAAAAAAGACAATATTCGATCCGGCAATCCGAAGGCTTAAATGTCGCTACATCCCTGGCCGCCACAGCCGGTCCCTTGATACCGCGCTGCCAGACATTGTGAATGACGCAATTCCGAATCGTCACTTCCGTGGCGAATCGATTCGAGTTGATTTTGAAGCCGTTCCACTTGATATTTTCGATGGTGAGATCGGCGATCGTAACGCCGCGACAATTGCTGATCCCGACGAGTTCACCGTGCATGCTCCCCGAGCCGTCCAGGACGACGGCGTGCCGATTCCCGGAGGCGCTGCGCAGCGTCACTCGATCGGTATGAAGTTCGAAATAACGAGGCATCGCGTACCGTCCGTCGGCCAGCAGAATCGTGCCTCCCGGACGGACCCGCTCGGCGGCCCGAAACAACTCGTCTGCCGTCGATACAGTGATCACAGGTCCGGCCGGCCTCCCGAGCTCGGGAGCGCGGGGAAACCAGGGCTGGCTCGGAGGGTCTGCCGAGTGGAGCATGCCGGGGGCAAGCACCAGGCAGACGGAGATGGACAAGAGATGGAGTTGGCTGAAGACCGCGATCCGCATAATTTAAACCTCCGGAATAATGGAAGACGGTGAGCCCGGCCGGATGCATGCAAGTTACCCGAGTTCGTTATAGATTATCGCTCAGTCGTGGTCGCCCGAACAGGTCACGAGCAGACCGAACCTGCCGACGCTCAGGCCAGATAGACGCCCCAAGAGCCGATTGTTACACTGGATCGTCGTCGGCCGAAGCGCGCGGCCGTTCCCATCACCGGATGAGTCTTTCAGGTGTGTCAACATGCTCTGCCCAGCCTGCCGGCAAGCGATGATCATCGTCGAGTACGACGACGTTGAGCTCGATATGTGTCCTGACTGCAGTGGATTGTGGTTTGACTCCCAAGAGTTAGGACAGTTGTTCGAAAAAGAAGGGGCACTGGAGCAACTCAACTCGCTTGAGCAGTCGTTGGCCCCGGCACCTAATCCGAAGAACTCCCGCCGCTGCCCCCGATGTCGAGGCCGGTTGCGACAGGTCGTGGTGCCTGAAATCGGGAACGAGTTGATACTCGACGAATGCCCTCAAGGCGACGGGCTTTGGTTTGATCAGGGCGAGTTGGCCGGTTTGCTCCGGGGGGTCTTTGGCGAATCGAACCTTGCGTTGGAGAAGGTCCGCAACCACTTGGGAGACATGCTGTCTGAAGACCAGGCTGAGGATCCAGAACAACGGCCCAACGGGCCGGCGAGCCGTTGAGAAGGACTGATGAGCCCGGGCGTGGGGCACCCCACCGGGAAAACGGATAAGCGACGCGACGAACGGGCGGCCGTGAACACGAACCTAAGGGAGAGAACCAATGATGGGAGCTTTAATCGGCGTGGTTGTAGTGGGAGCGGTCATCTGTATCGCCGTGGCCCTCTATTTTGTCGGCATCTATAACGGACTGGTGCGAAGGCGGAATGAGAAAGACAATGGTTGGTCGCAGATCGACGTCCAGCTTAAGCGCCGCCACGACTTGATCCCAAATATCGTCGAGACGGTCAAGGGGTACGCCAAGCACGAGCGAGAAACGCTCGACGCTGTCATTCAGGCCAGGAATCAGGCTGCCGCCGCTCAGGGTCCGGCCGCGGCCGGCCAGGCGGAAGGGATGTTGGGCGCGGCGCTCGGCAAACTCTTCGCACTCTCAGAGGCTTATCCCGACCTGAAAGCGAACCAGAACTTCCTGGCTTTGCAGGAAGAGCTTTCCAGCACGGAAAACCGGATCGGATTCGCACGCCAGGCATATAATGACGCAGCCACCCGATATAACAACGCCCGAGAGGTCTTTCCGGCCAACCTGATTAGTGGCGGATTCGAGCGGGCCGAGTTATTCGAGATCGAATCGCCTAAAGAGCGAGCGAACCCGAAGGTCGATTTCAGCTGACCCGTTTCAGCCGAATGACGGTGCCGTTCAACGGGCCGTCGACGGCATGGGAAACGGTCGATGGCAGTTAACCAAACGGACACCAAGGGCATCGACGGGACGCAAACGCCGTGTGGGAACAGATCGAACAGAATCGACGTCGCAGCACTTGGATCGTCACGCTGATGGGGGTAATCCTGGCCGGCGTCGGCGTGGCACTCGGCTTCTTCTTCACGCAACAAGCGGGTGGAGCGATTATTGGCGGAGCGGTAGCGATTCTCGTTTGGCTGGGAATGTGGTTGTTTACTCGAACGAGTGGCGACGACGTGATGCTGCAGATGGCGGGAGCGAGGGAGATCAAGAAGAAGGACCATCCCCAGCTATTCAACATTGTCGAGGAGATGACAATTGCCGCTCAGATGCCCAAGATGCCAAGGGTCTTTATCGTGGACGACCCGTCACCTAACGCGTTCGCCGTCGGCCGCAATCCGGATAAGGCCACGGTAGCCGTAACGATCGGCTTGCTTCAGATCCTGAACCGAGACGAGCTGCAAGGTGTGATCGCTCATGAGATCGGCCATATTAAGAACCGCGACGTTGCCTTGATGACGACCGCCGGTATGATGCTCGGCGCGATTGTGATCCTGGCCGACATCGGCCTGCGGACCATGTGGTTCAGTGGCGGTAGCCGCCGATCACGCGACAGCGGCGGGGGTGGGGGCGGCGCTCAGGCGATCATGATGATCGTTGCCATCGTGTTCCTGATCCTCTCGCCCATCTTGGCCCAGTTGATTTACTATGCATTGTCGCGCAAACGCGAGTACCTGGCGGATGCCAGCGGAGCGATGTACACGCGTTGGCCCGAGGGCCTGGCCTCGGCCCTCGAGAAACTCAGCACAAACTCAAGACCGCAGGCTGACCAGAACCGAGTAACGGCCCCGATGTACATCGTACGCCCACTCAAAGACGGCGAGCGTCGTAGTTTGAAATCGGCTTTCGCCACGCATCCGCCGCTTGAAGCGCGAATTCGCGTCCTGCGCGGCATGGGAGGGAGCGCCGATTTCCGCGCGTATAATCGAGCTTTCGAGAAGGCGACCGGGCGCGGGGTCGTCGGAGCACGCACGTTGTCCGCGAGTGACGAAGTTGCCGTCGTGCAACCGGCGGCCGCACCGGACACGACGACCGCACCGCAGCGCATGCGGGCCGCCTCCGATGCGTTCCTGGCCGGCGCAGGTTACGAACGCAGACCGTGCCCCAACTGTGGCGTGACTCTAAAAATTCCCGCGCAACATCACAATCGGGCCTTCAAGTGCCCTCGTTGCCGCAGCCAGCTCTGAGCCATGCAGGATTCCCACGACCGTCAGGATGATCAGCAACCGCTACGGCAGGTGATGCAGAAGTACTGGGGCTTCGATCGGTTCCTGCCGCTGCAGGCCGAGGCGATGGACCATGTGCTGTGCGGACGGGATTCGGTGGTCGTCCTGCCGACGGGCGGCGGTAAGTCGCTCTGTTTCCAGGCACCCGCACTCTGTCGAACAGGAATGGCAGTCGTCGTGTCTCCGTTGATCGCGCTGATGAAAGATCAAGTGGACAGTCTTCGTAACTGCGGCGTGCCGGCGGCATTCATCAATAGTTCGTTGACCGGCGCGCAACGGCGCAACGTTTCCGACGACATCCGAAACGGGAAGGTGAAACTCCTCTATGTCGCACCCGAACGGCTGGTGGCTCCCGGATTTCTGACCTTTCTCAAGAAGGCTTCCCTCTCCCTGATCGCCATCGACGAGGCACATTGTATCAGTGCCTGGGGGCACGATTTTCGGCCCGAATATCGAGCCCTCCATGTGCTGCGGTCGGAGTTTCCCGATGTCGGAATTCACGCCTTCACGGCCACCGCGTCCGAGCACGTTCGTACCGATATCGCCCGCCAACTCGAACTGCGCGATCCGGCGATCCTGGTCGGGTCTTTCGATCGTCCCAATCTCGTTTATCGAGTGCAGCGACGTCATGGCGGCCTGGCGCAGCTGAAGGCCGTTCTGGACCGTCACCGTGGCGAATCGGGGATCATCTACTGTATCACGCGTAAACGAGTCGACCAGGTGAGTAGCGAGTTGCAGAAGGCCGGTTACCTGACACTGCCATACCACGCCGGAATGAGCGACGAACAGCGAAAGGCGAATCAAGAGGCCTTTGTGGAGGATCGGGCCGACACGATCGTGGCAACGGTCGCCTTCGGAATGGGAATCGATAAACCCAATGTTCGTTACGTGGCCCATTTCGGTATGCCTAAATCGCTCGAAAACTATCAACAGGAGAGTGGCCGAGCCGGTCGCGACGGCTTGGAGGCCGAATGCTGCCTGTTTTACTCCGGTCAGGATTACGGGATCTGGAAGTCGTTGATTGAGAATGCCGATCATGGTTCGGACGACGGTGCCCTCCGTTCGCTCGGCGCAATGTTGACCTTCTGTTCCGGAGTCTGTTGCCGCCACCAGTCCATCGTCAGCTATTTTGGACAGGAACTGGGCCACGACCAATGCGACGCCTGCGACGTCTGCCTGGGTGAACTCGATCTGGTCGATGAACCGATGTTGTTGAGCCAGAAGATACTCTCGTGCGTCATGCGGCTGCAGCAAGGTTTCGGCGGCGATTACACGGCCAAAGTTCTGCATGGCGGAAAGGAGCAACGAATCATCGATCGCGGTCACGATCGGCTCAGTACGTGGGGCCTGCTGCGCGACGAGTCGGTCCGTACGATCCGAGATTGGATTGAACAGCTGGTCGGGCAGAAGGTTCTGGTCAAGACCGGCGACTACGGGGGGCTGCAGGTGACCGCATCCGGCTGGGATGTGGTGCGGCGCGGGCAGATTTACCTGCGCAACGGGTTTCGCGAATTGATTGAAAGCCGAGCGGTGCGGGTGATCGGACCGGATCCTATGGATGTTGGCGGACTTGCCGAGTTGAAGTGGGTGGCTGAATACGCGGATCTGTATGGGATTCAGATCGCGCCGCACGGCGTGTTCAATGGAGTGCTTGGTCTGGCCGCTTTTCAGTTCAATCTCCTCGTCGCCGTGTTCTTCGTATTGATCGCCAAGGCGCTCTGGGACTCGCAGGATCAGTTCGGTAAACGCAGACCACCCCTGCGTGACTTGTATGGAGAGTGGGCT
>CAYNDU010000232.1:0-8622 GCA_964395615.1 uncultured Pirellulaceae bacterium
TACTATCGCCCATTACAGGGCGATGCGCACGTAGACAACGGCAACCAGGGGCTGCCTGCGTCCCATTCGCGACGCCCTTACCCCTGGCTAAACACGGATGCCCCGTCCGGGCAACGCCTGCCGCATGGCATCATTGCACGTATCCTCCGTTTTATCCGTTCTCGGCCTTCGGTCGTGAACGGATACCTACATTCCACAACTCCCAATCAACTCGACAACACAAACAGGAAGAATCCCCGATAAAACGTAGGACTCAAGAGACTGCACCCGCCTCGCCGAGACGACTGCGTGCCGAGCCACGGGCACGTTGGGTTAGATGTCTCCATCAGAGGCGGTTTGCCCGTCAGGGGCGGCGGCTCGCCATCCTTGGTGGAGTTGTCGTGACAACCGCTCAACGATTTCTGAGTTTTCCTTAAAATCTGCAACGTTCGTGTTCTCGTCGGCGTCGGACTCTCGATCGTACAATTCCACGGCTGCCAGGTCTCCGGCGATGTTGCCGACAGGGTCCCAGTAACGCCATTCGATGTAGTGGTATTGAGGTGTGATCATCGAGTAGCCCATGTAACGCTTGCCATCCGGCGTTACTCTCGGATTGCGGTGAAACTGGCTGAATGCGGCGGACTTCCACTCTCGATCCGGGTTGCGCAGGAGTCTCTTGAAGCTCGTTCCCTCCAAGTTGTCCGGAATCTCGATTCCCGCGACATCGCAGAGCGTGGGGAAGAGATCGACAAGTTCAACGAGTCGCTCACAGCGAGCACCGTGAGCAGGCAAGTCGGGAACACGCACCAAGAGCGGTACGCGAACGTCGATATCATAGTTGGTCTGCTTGCACCAACTGCCGTGCTCTCCCAGTTTCCAGCCGTGATCTCCCCACACAACGACGATCGTGTTCTTGTCGAGATCCAGCCTGGCGAGCCCGTCGAGAAGTCTTCCGAAGCAGGCATCGACAAAGCTGACGGAGGCATAGTACCCGTGCTTTAGACGTCGAGCGGTACGCTCGTCAACAGAAGCGACAGCAGGATGCCGCACGAATTCGAGGTCGTAGCATCCTTTGAGTTCATAGGCCGAGTTCATGGCCATGACGGGTGAGTATGCAGGCAGGAACGGGTTGGTGGCCGGCGAAATGAGTTCAGGATCATACAGATCCCAGTATTTCTTCGGCGCCACGAATGGTAAATGAGGACGGTAGTATCCCAGCGCGAGAAAGAACGGCCGGTCGTCGTCCTTCAGCCGATGGAGTGTTTCCAAAGCCAGTTCTGTTTGTGCCCCGTCGTAGAACTCGAGATCGGGCGCATCGAACGACTCGGTCGAACGACCGTAGGCCCAGCCGTTGGCGTAGGCGTTGGGGTTCTTCTTCAGCCGCCGTTGTCGCACGCGGGCCAGTTCTTGTTGCAGATTCCGGTCGTGATAAAAGGACTCGGGATCTCGATCGATCATGCCGGGAGTCCTATATTTATCCGGCCGCAAGTCGGGCTCGTCAAAACTGACTCGATCCGGCATGTGATTATGAAAGATCTTCCCCATCGAGACCGTGTGGTAACCCTGTTTGTGAAAATGCTGGGGCAGGGTGACGACATTCGGTAAGTTGACCCGGAACTTTCCTTTGAGATCCCAGACTTTCGTTGAGTCGGGTCGTAGCCCGGTCATCGCGCTGGCGCGAGAGGGAGCGCATGCGGCTGCCCCGCAATAGGCCCGCATGAAGGTCGTCGCTTTCTTGGCGAACTGGTCAAACCTCGGCGTTTGGATCTCACGATTGCCGTAGCATCCCAGTTCCGGACGAAGGTCGTCCACGATGACGAACAACACGTTCGGTCGCTCGGCGCCGGCCAACGATGCGATCGGACCGGCCATTGCGATGAGGCAGAGGACACGAGTCACGATACGGTTGAAGTCCGTACGATGGGGGCAGTTCGCCCGAATGAAGACGCCGCGGGGATAGTGACTGGATTTAGCCATCGAAGGATACCTCCTCTATTCGACCAGGATGCGAACCGGCCCCAGCAGTCCGGACGGTAGGAGTTTGCCCGGCCCCCGGCTTGTGGCAAACGTATAACGACCGGCCTTGTACGGTTGACCGCCAAGAAAGCCGGACGGCCATTTCAGCGTTCGGACGTCTTTGTCCGGATCTTGCCGGTCGCCGAACAGTCGGTTCGGCCAGCGATTGACCACGTCAATTTCGAGGTCGTTGTTGCCGTCCTTGAGGGCGTGCGTCAACTCAACTCGCCACGGCGCACACCAGGCGACACCCAGGTCGCGACCGTTGAGTCGAACGCGAGCCATATCGTGCACCGTCCCAAGGTCAAGATAGATCGCGGAGTTGGGAATCGAAGTCGCTGAAATGTGAAATTGTTTTCGATAGGTCGCGATGCCAGAGTAGAACTTGATTCCTCGTTCTTCCCGCCGGGTCCAATCCTGAAGCACTTCGAACGTCACCCTCTTTGGGCCGCCCCAGTTCGGATCGAAAGCGATTGTCCACGGGCCGTCGAGCGTCGCGACAGGAACGGTCCGGGGAAAATTCTCGTTGTGTGCACTCGGAAGGGGACTCGTTTCGCGACCCTTTGGAAAGACGACGAAGAAGCTCTGGTACGGTTCGAATGTCATTGGGATGGAGGTAGTCTTCTCTTTGCAAGTGTATTGCGGGAGCGCTCTGATCCTCGTGGACACCGGGTCCCATAACTGCGGCGAGCCTGCTTGCACACGGAACGTGCACTGAGTCTCGACCCTCGAATTGGACGTGTTGGCGAGGAAGTAGATTTCTCGTTCACGCGTCGTGCGATGAGTGAAACGCACCGGACCGTCCGACTGGAAATCTTCCGGAATACCCATACTGTCAATTACTTTGGACGTTGACGAGTAACTGGGATAGAGTGTGTCGGCATTTTCGGCCGGCTGGTTGGTCTTCTTGTTGTCGGACGAAGTGACCGGGTCAAGAATGATGCGTCCTCTTCCGACCTGTCGGATCGGAAGAGTCGTTTCGCCCCAGAGGTTCGAGGCCAACGCCCGTACCCTCTCATCGCATTGCGGATAGCCGCTCAGACTTGGCGAAGCGGTGGGCGGGGAGCCGAGCACCGTGGCTCCGGCCCGAACGAGTTGCGCGATCTTGTCAAGAAGTATGGGCGTCATCGTTGTGACACGAGGCAGGACAAGGATTGCGTACGAGGTTCCATCGGGAAACACAATGCGTCCGTCCTTCACCGTGGCACGAGCCAGCAGCGTGCCCGGCGAACATCCGTCAAACGCGTAGCCTTTCTTGTCGGCGAGTGGGCCACGGCCCTCCAAGGCACTGGACGGAGGGCGAAAAACGTGTGGGGCGCCCTCTGGAGTCAGGTAGACGATGTCCGAGACCGTGGTTCCCTGGCGAAGCAAGTGGCTGCAGCGCGCGATATACCGATGGTAGTCGCCGACCATCGGCCACCAGGTCTGACCCCGGTCCCAGTGCACGCCGTATGGGCCCATCGTCATCCCCGGCCGATACTCGTCGCCAAGCGGTTTGTGGGCAAACGTATGGTATACGAATCGGTTGATGCCCATGCAGAAAGCCCAGTCGCCCTGGTTCTTCATGGACCAGGGGTACTGCTGCCAATGATCCCTTCCGGTGAACGCCTCGGCCGACACGATCGGTCGACCCATGGTGTGGGCCACGGATGTCGCTTCGATACAGCTGAACGATGAATCGAAGCCATAACCGGCACTCCAGAACTCACACATCGGCACGTCGGCAACGGCTCCAAGCTCCAGATCAGCGGTCGGATTCATATCATAGGGTTCAATGGAAAGCTCCAGGCCGTGCCGTCGTCCGAGTGTCTTCAGGTGCCCCGCGTAGTTTTCCAAGACCAACTCCTGAGCCGTCACGCGAATGTCCCAGAGGAATCGTTCTGAAACTTCAAGGCTCGAAACGGCGCGTCCGCTGTATGTCACGAGCAAGGGTTGCGGATCGTAACCGCGACGACGTGTGAATTCCTCGCCAAATCCGGGCGTCCAGTTTTGAGCGCCCATTTCCCAGCTGTCGAGATGAACGGCGGTCCAGCCGTGCCGTTCGGCGCGACGTCCCACGCGCTTCAGCAGCTTGCCGTAGTAGTTCTCGAAATGATCCTCCAGCGCCTCCCGGTCGAATTTGTCGTGATCAAACCCGATCCCCGGTAGAGGAGCCGGCCGGGTGCTGGCGCCCGTCGAGCGACGGCCCATGCGCACGAGCGTCCAGGTGCCGGCCGGAACGTTCCATTTCAGGTGTCCGTTCGGCTCGACGCGATCGGTCAGGTCAATCAGCCGGGCGGGGGAAATCACGTCTGCCGCGTCCAGCGTCTGATGATTCGACGGCGCCGGCAGAAACGGCTTGACCCCGGGCATCGAAGTATACGGATTCCGCTCGAATAACGCCTTCTCGTTAATGTCGGGTATCACGGGTCGGCATTTCGGAAAGGCGAACAGGGCAACATCCTCGTAAAAGGAGCTCGGCATCTTGTGCCAGCGCGTGCTGCGTTGGGCGGGCAGAGGGAGAAGGTCGTCAAAAACCGCGGGGCCCTTCGCGTCGATCTCGCTGAATACCAGGTGTTGCATCGACTGCTCCGCCTTGACCCACGGCCCTCCGCTGCCGGTCCAACCGGGTCCCGCGCCGAGCGTGATGTCGATGCCAAGACGTTCGGCGTCGCGAACGGCGCCGACAAACAGGGCCTGCCACTCATCACTCATAAAGTCGACCGGCCCGCGGGGCACTCCGATATTCACTTCCAAAAAAACCAGGTTGCCCAGCCCGGACCGTTTCATGGACTCGAGATCTTTGACCATCTCCTCCCGGTTCAGGTTGCCGTCCATGAAGTACCAGTACACTCCCGGGCGGGCGCCGTCAGGAGGGTTCTTGAACGCCTCTTGAAGTTCTGAGCCGCTGAGACTTGCACATCCAGCAGCGAGAGACAGGATGGCCGCGCTATGGCGTATGATATTGCCTATGGATTGGTCCATGTTTGTAGCTCGACGTCCGAAAAAAAAGGGACCCGGTTGTTAGTGTCGAGAAGCCGGTAAGAACTCAATCGGCCCGATCGACGGAGCTCTATCCATGGGAAGCGGCCTTCCGAAGAAATCCACACCGCCCGATCCAGGAACGACTTTGCCCCGACCGATACATGGGGATTCCGGACTCAGACGGAATTGCTTCAGTTTTTCGGCTCCCCGCGTAAGAGGCTCGAGTCCAACGAATCTCGGTGCCTCCATGATGGCCCTTCGATCCTGGGGTCGGTTCTGGTGCGTATGGAAATAGAGGTTGCTGTCGAATACCGTACCCGTCGCTTCTCCATCATCGTACGATGTCGGCTCTTCGGCATAAAAGATGTTATTCCAGAAGGCCGTATTCTCGGGCCAGGGGCCTCCCCAGTTGTCCATTTGCAGAATGGTGCGATCGATGTTGGAAGCAGGCTTCTTGGCGATGTGGATCAGGTTGTTGTAGATCTGCGTGTCGCGGCAGGGACCGCTGATATGAAATGTCGGCGAGAACATGCCTTTGCGCGGCGTTGGTTGAGGACGCAATCCGTCGTTCACGCTGATGTTGTAACGAACGACGGTGCCGATATTTCCAATATTGGCCGGCATTTTCACATGGCCGGCATTGCAAATCAGCAAAAAACCGCCGTCGTTGTCATGGCTGTAGTTGTACTGGATGAGTGTGTTGCGGCAGTTCCAGTCGGAGTCGAATCCCTGTGCGTCCCAAGGTGCCTTGTGGTCTGAGACCTCGTTGTGCTGGATGACGGAATTGTCGCTACTCCATGGCCAGATTCCGGCCGCGGCTTCGCCGGCGGGAAGAAGTCGTGGGCAATTGCGCATGACGTTATGTTCGACCAAGGCTCCGTCGCAGCCAATCGGCACGATCCCATCTCCCGGAATCTGCTCCAACAGGTTGTGACGGATGACGACGTTGAGACTCGGATACCAGTTGTTGCGTCGAGTATAGCCGCCGGCATTGATGCCGTTGCGTTCGCACTTGGCGAGATGACATCCTTCGATCAGCAGGCCGTCGAATCGAGAACGTTTGATGTCGCCACGATTGAGCCACTTGATCGCGCTTCCGCCGCCACGCTTCTTGACCAGGCTGCCATTGACGTCGTGAATATAAAGATCATGCAATTGGAGATGGTGGGCCGTGCCGAAGTCGTCGATCTCTATCAGAACGCCACGACGACCGGGCCGCCGCTCCCTTCCCAAGTTGGTAATCTCGAGGTTGTGAACTTCCCAGTATTCGACGTTGAACAAGTGGATCGTGGCCGGCATGACGCCTTCGCCGTCGATTCGTGGTCTCGGCCCGTCTCCATATCGATCGATCACGATGGGTTTGGCGACAGCACCGACCATGGAACCTGATCCGCGTGGCTTGAGCTGCCCACGAAATCGGGAACCGGCCTTGAGCAGGATCCTGTCGCCGGATTCAAAGGTCTTGTGATTCACCGGCGCGAGCGATTGCCAGGCGGTCTCAGAAGATGTGCCGGCGGCCTGATCGGATCCGCCCCGACTGTCGATAAAGAAATCGGCGGCTGCGGCGTCGAACGCCACCCATGCGACACAGAATGCAAGCACGGCCGAACACGTCGATCTCTGTACCATGTCGTTCCTTCTCGCCGGATCCTCTTCAACGCACGGTCCATACACGGGCCATACGATTACTATGATCGTACCCCAATGTTCAACGCCGATACAGCCGTCCGGGGGCTGACGCCGAATGGCCTGGTCGGTCGCCTCGTCGAGGCTACAACACGATGACGCGCCCGATCCACAAGAAGCGGTTCGCCGGTCACCGTGGATAGCGGCGGACCTGGACATCGTTATTCTGCCGTGGCCCCAGAGTGCTGCGACCCCGAGTGACAAGCGTCTCGAGCAGTGTTTTCATTTGAGCGAGACGCTCCGGTTGTTCTGAGGCGAGGTTTCTGGTCTCGCCGACATCGTCCGCCAGATTGTAGAGTTGCACTGGCTGGCTTTGATCGCCACCTTTGCCCCAGCCACCCGAACCGCGGGCCGCGATGTATTTCCACTCACCATGCCTCAAACTCGGGACGCCGCTGCTCGAGCAGCTCACCGACGTTTCCCGCACTGGGCGGTCACTTCCTTTCAGCAAGGACAAGAGGCTGAAGCTGTCTTCGCCCGCTTCGGGCGGAAGGCGGGTGTCGAGCACATCTGCGATTGTCGCCAGCACGTCCGCGTGATGCACGAGCTGCCGCGACGTGCTGTTCGCCTTGACAATGCCCGGCCACCGAACGATGAAGGGCACTCGGTGACCACCCTCCCATGCGTCGCTCTTATAGCCTCGCAGCGGACCGCTGGGATAGTGGCCCATCTTCTCCAGTTCATCCGCTCCGATGTACGGTGCGCAACCATTGTCGCTGGTGAATACAACGATCGTGTTGTCCGCCACTCCACTCCGCTCCAAAGATTCGAGAACGCGCCCGACGACGGAATCGGTCTCCATGACAAAGTCGGCATAGAGATTGAGTCGGCTCTTTCCCTTCCATTCCTCGGTTACGGCAAGCGGCGTGTGGGGCGCGGTGAGCGGAAGGTACATCAGAAACGGCGGGGACGTCTTCGCCTCCCGCTCGATGAAGGCCGATGCACGATCTCCAAGTGCCGGTAGAATCGGGTCGAGGGTCCATCCTTTCAAGGCAGGGCCCTGCTGACTGGCCTGGTTCCTTGCAAACAGTTCCGCCAATGCGTATTCACTCGGGATGCCCACCGTGCGATCGTTTTCGATGAAGCAGTAGGGCGGCCAGTTGGGGACGTCCGTCCCGAAATACTCATCGAAGCCGACCGCAATCGGGCCCCCCGGAATGCGCTGGGAAAACGCCTCGCTCCAAGCAGACCTGTGCTCGTCGGTCGCTGCAATGTCTTTCTTGCCCTTGTAGCCCGTGCTCGCGAACAGCCGCTTCTTGCCGGCCGGTATGGGCCAATTCCATCCCAGATGCCACTTGCCAATGCACGCCGTGTGGTAACCGTGCTGCTTCGCCAATCCGCCAATCGTCAGGCGATCGGGCGTAATGAGCGGCGCTTCCCACAAACCGACAATGCCGCGTTGCAATCGCGATCGCCAGTGGTAACGCCCGGTCAGAATCGTGTAGCGCGATGGCGAGCAGACTCCGGACGAGGAATGGGCGTCAAGAAACCGCATGCCCTGCGAGGCGAGCCGGTCGATGTGCGGCGTGGAAATCTTCCCTCGCTCGGGATTATAACATTGAACGTCGCCGTATCCGAGATCGTCCGCGAGAATGACGAGTATGTTAGGATGTGATGGCCGTATGTTCTCGGCCTGAAGGACCGGGGCGGATCCGGCCAGCAGAACGAAGATCGGAGCTACGGTGATCATGAGTTTCACGTGTGCGGATTTCATGAAGTCTCCTTGTTGACGGTCATGGTGTACTCCTTGTTTTCGACATCCCTGACTCGAATTGTACGCGACTCAAGTTGGCATACCAGTCGTCGAAGGTCGCCCACGGTACCGATCCTGACGAAGACGGCCCGGTTGTGCCCGAGGTATCACTCGGCGGCCGGCGACGGCGAGGCCTTGAGCCGGTCATGATGGGAACTACGTAAACCGTATGTACTACATCGATGTCGATCGGGGTTGGGAAAAGTATCACCACACCCAGACCG
>CAYNDU010000233.1:0-8600 GCA_964395615.1 uncultured Pirellulaceae bacterium
CGTCGCTTGGTCCGAGATTCTACTCGAAGACTGCAAGGGCAAAGCTGCTTCGGCGAAGAAGCATCTCGACGAAGCATCGTCGAGCATCCCAAACAACATCGCAGAGGGCAACGGGAAATGGTCGAAGAAGTACCGCAAGAAGTTAGGGAATGCTAGGGAAAGCAGCATTCGGGCGTCATCAGGCACGCGTCTTCCTGAATGGCAGGTTTGGAGTCGCTCGGATCCGGAGCTCGCGCCCCGTCGTTCCATCGTTCCAGGGCACGAACCACGACGTCGTCAAGACCCGATCGTCGGACCACGAGATCTCGATCGATACCTGTCCGAATAGCCTCTCCGAGCAGCCGGATTGCCTCACGCTGTCCGGCCGCCGACTTTTCGTAACGGTAGAGAATAATCCCGCCGTCGTAAAACAGGCGGCAATTCTCCGGTCCGAGACGAATTGCCTGTCGGATGTCGGCGACGGATGCTTTCCCATTGCCCGAGGATTCGGTTTCGTGTGCCGCGATCGCGTCACTACGGACGCGGGCACGATTCTGATACGCTTGCCAGCAGTTGGAATCAATTTCCAGCGCTCGATCGAAACACTGAATCGCTCGCTGGCGTACACCGCGTTTGCGATAGACGTATCCCCGGTTGTTCCACAATCGAGCGGTTTGGTGACCAGGTAAATCAGCGATCTGGCTCAAATGAGGCGACGCGGCAACGGAGTTCCCTTGACGAATCAAGCAGTACGCCAGCCACTCCAGTACTTCCGGTCGCTTGATTCGTCGCTCGACCTGCCGGAGATCGGCCAGCGCTTCTTCGTAACGCCGTTGAAGGGCGCGAACTTGCCCGCGTGCAAACAACGGAGGGTACCGCTGAGGGTCTTCCTGGTAGGATCGTGTAAAAAAGTCGGCCGCCGCGTTCCAACGACCGCCGCCAAACGCCCGAATTCCGGCCAGGTAGTCCCGCTCCGATTTCGGTAATCGCGTGCCCAGAAAAACGGCCAGACCGGCCCCTCCAAGACCAATGACCGTGCCAGTATATGCCAACAGCAACCGTCGGCGCCGTGCCCATCGTTGCAGTTCAGCGAGCGGCGATAATTGAGCGCGCAGCCGACGGGCCAGTTCCTCAGCCTTTGCCGGACGGCGATCCGGATCATAATTCAGGCATTCGTGAACGACAGCGGCTAGCGGTGCATTGATGAGTGGATTGAGCGTCCGGATGCCGGGGCAGCCCTTCTTCTGGCAATCCAACAACTGCTGCGCGGCTTGCTGCGGATCTTCGCTCACCCGATCTCCAAAGGGAAGCGTGCCACCCAACAACTCATAAAGCAGAACACCAAGCGAGAAGATATCCCAACGCGGATCACCTGATGGCCGATCGGTCGGCTCGTCCAACACGGTGGCTTGCAATTGCTCGGGCGGCATGTACGGAAGCGTCCCGCCAACCAACCGGTGATCAAATTCCGTATCGCTTGAAAGGTTAAAATCGAGCAGAAGGGGGCGACCGGCCGGAGATAGCAAGATATTCGAAGGCTTCAGGTCGCGGTGGCAGACACCCATCGAGTGGGCATAGTGGAGCGCATCGGCCAATTGACTCATCAAGTGGACGACGCCGGCCTCATACCCAAACCTCTTGAGTCGCGGGTCAGCGTTCAGTTGAGTCGAAGGGACGGCGGCCAAAACCGATTCGCGGCGACCGACGTCCAAGATGAGCTGGGCGTCCCGGCGACAGGGCCGACCGCCAAATCGAGTGTCAAGCAGGTCGTACAGCGTGCCATGACCCAGGTACGGCATGCATATCGCCGTCATCCCCGTTTCTTCGTCCATACTGACGGAGTGGACCGGCACAATATTTTGATGGACCAGCCGGCCCAGTGTCTCTGCCTCGCCCGCCCCGAAACGAGACACTTTGACGACCACATTGCGACGTCCCAACGCGGGCTGAACGGCGCGAAATACTCGAGCAAAGGCGCCCCGTCCCAACTCTTCGATCAACTCAAACCCTAGAAACTCCGAACCGGGTTCCGGCCAGGGGTGGTCCGCAACACAACCGGCCAGTTCCGGTTCTTGCTCGAAATTGTCGTGGACATCGATTAACCGACGCAACGATCGGCGGTACGACGGAAACCGATCGCAAAACGTGCTCGCTGCGACCTGCTCTCCCGCTTCGGTGCGCAGGCAGTATTCTTCATACGCCAGGTCGAGCACCAGCGACTTATGTTGCTGCAGCGCTGGATGCCGGGACAAGAATTCCTCAGCGTCAGGCCGGCCGCTGTCGCGCCACGTGCTGATCACGCGGGCTACGATCGAATCGGTCGTATCGGTTGAAAAACTCATTTCCCGCGCGCCCTGCCTGCCTCCCCACCGACGACTCGGTTGCCTTCGTTGCCCTTCGCCTCAAATCCGCGTTGCTCACTGGGGCTCCACCAACCGGTGAATGATCTTCCGCGCCGTCCGCTCATGAATTCCCAAGTGACGGCCGATTTCGTCGTAGGTAGCACCCCCGATTCGCATTTGGACGACACTTCGATTTCGCTCAGGCTGATCACTCAAAATCTTCTCGTACCGTTCCCGGGCAATGGCAATCTGACTGGGGGTCGCCTGGTGGCCGGCGACGGAATGATCCACCACTTCCGAATCCTGCAGGGAACACTCGCGGCGCACATTGTATTTTTGGGTCTGGATCCGCCGTCGATATTCCTCGATAACTTTGTGCTTCGCCAGGCTGGCCAGATACCGAACGAAGTCCTGGGGATGATCAAATGAGCACATCCCGTCCGGATTCCGAAAGAAAGACGCCCAGACCATCTGCACAAAGTCAATGGAGTCGAATTTCGAGCGCATCCGCCGATCCAGCTTCCTGCGAACGACGCGTTTGATGTGTGGACCATAGTCCTCAATGAGCCGCCAAATGGCCTCGTCCGATCCCTCGCGGACCTGGTCCATCACAATTCGAAATTCTGAACGCTCTTCGACCATCGGTTCTTTCACTTGCGCCTGCCCTTGCCCACCTCCTTCCATGCGGCATCCTCATAGCGAATTCCGTCCGAGTTGCCCGCGTCCGCCAGAACCGTCTCCAGCGGGTGCCACGTCCGCCTATCCAGCACCCGGACGGGAACAGGCCCTCTCCTCAGGCACCTTCGGCCGGCGTGCTCCTCACGCCACATATCCTCGCACCATCTTCTAGAGTACCAAATTCGCGGGTGCCAGTGATGAATTGCCCGGCAAAAAAGGGCAACTTCTATCACCAGGAACAACGAAGACCGCGGAATTCCAGTCCGAACGAATGCCGTCCCGCCCCACGATCGTAGTACTTGCACGCCCTCGTCTGACGTAATCACCGACAACTAGTCCATGGCCTCGAGCTTCACCTCAATCTTCACCAGCTCCTCGCCGCGACGAATCACCAGGATCACCTGGTCCCCGATCGCGTAGTCTTCAAACGCCAGGTAGAGCTCATTCGAGCTCTTCACTTTGTGCTCGTCGACGGCGACGATGACATCTCCCAGCACGAGTTGCCCGATTCGCGTTCGACGCGTGGGACGTAGTTCGGCCTTCGCGGCGTTACTGCCGGGTACGACATCCAGCACGAGCACGCCCGATAATTCGCGGCTAATGTAGTCCGGAGCAAGACTGATAGCCAAGCCCGGTCGGACGATCTTGCCGTGCTGAATCAACTCGGGAACGACCCAACTGACCGTATCAACGGGTATGGCAAAACCGATCCCGGCATAGGCACCCGAGGGGCTATAAATGGCCGTGTTTACGCCAATCAGTCGGCCGGAGCTGTCAAGCAACGGGCCTCCGCTGTTGCCCGGATTGATCGCCGCATCGGTCTGAATCACGTCTTTGATCGGAGTGCCGGCGGCCGATTCGATTTCTCGGCCCAGCGCACTTACGATGCCGGTCGTCAGCGTATGATCGAGCCCAAATGGGTTACCAATGGCGAACGCCTTGAGCCCGACTTCCAGATCCGAGGACGTGCCGATGGGCAGCGGCCGCAAATCTTCAGCGGCCGCCTCCACTCGGAGTACGGCCAGGTCCTTTTCCGGGGCCGTTCCGATCAATTTCGCCTGAAATGTCGACTGATCGGCAAACGCGACGTAGGCCACGTCCGCTCCTCGAATCACATGATAATTCGTGACAATGTGCCCGGCCTTATCCCAGACGAACCCCGTGCCACTACCGCTGGGGATCTTATAAACGTCGAGGGAGAAGAAATCCCGGGCGACTCGATGCGTCGTAATGTGCACGACCGACGGAGAGGCCGCACGAAAAAGGGCGGTCGTGTTCCGTTCGTCATCCGCCAGGTCACCCCGGGGTGCGACGACCGGCGACAGAACCGACCGTCTGGGTGGCTCGGCTCGGGCCTCCGCCGCACCGGGCAGGAGCGACAGCTGGTCGCGTTGGAAACCAGTTCGCCAGAACAACATCCCCACAAGCAACACCATCAGGAACACAAGTACACCACTGACGACCGGTGGCAGAGTACCGCTTGAATGACCGTTCGATTCGCCCATCGTAATTCTCCCGCTGATCGACCGGCCACTGAACGAGGCCGCTTAAGGACTGTTTATCTCGAAATCAACTTGATATCGTCTTCAATTCGGCATTCGTTGACGCCGTGTCACCCTTTACTACGCATCGACCACATTTTTCGTTTTCCCACGAAAGAGTCAACGGCCGCCCACGCGATTCAGATTGACGGTGCGGAGTTGTCCGCCGCACCTTCTACTCGCGGCCAACTGCCCAAGGAACGGGTGAGACCCAAATCGATCCATCGTTGGCTTTCGGGCCGGAAGGGCACCGGTCGCCGTCCGAACGAGCGGCCCCGGAGACAGGAGGCCCCTGACTGAGAAAGGGGATATTTGGCTATGATACCAAGGGCTCCAAGGGCGGGCGGTGCTCGGGAGCCGGCAGCTGAGAGCTCGAAAGGTCGACCGGGGCGACCCGGTCGGCGCGCAGCGTCGATTCGGCGTTCGCCCTGGCCGATGATCGGGTAAATCAGGAGGGAGCGTATCTTGCCGACCAGCGAACGGAGACACCAGGTCGCGGACCATTTCGCCGACCGTCACCTTGGTTTGTTCGGCGCGACCGGAATGGGCATCGGCGCGATCGTCGGAGGGGGGATCCTGGCCCTGGCCGGCGTCGCATTTTCCCTGACCGGCCCGTCAGCCATCGTCGCCTTTGCATTGAATGGTCTCATCGCATTCATGACGGCGGCCAGTATTGCCGAAATGTCGTCGAAGTTTCCCGAATCGGGCGGCATGTACGTTTTCGCCAAGCGAGTGGTCTCCATCGAGGCTGCTTTTTCGGTTGGTTGGGTCGTCTGGTTCGCTTCCATTGCGGCAGCGGCCCTCTATGCAACCGGATTCGCCTATTTCGGCCTGGTTCTGATTCGAGAGTTATGGCAGTCGATCCATCCGCCGGTGCCGGCCGATCTGGCGTCGAGTCGTACGGCGGCGGTTGTGGCTGCTGCTGCCGTCCTGGTCGTCGCGTTGTCACTCATGCGCCGACCTTCCGGAGCGGGACCATGGGGGAATATGGTCAAGATCGCTGTCTTTACGGTGCTGATTTTGGGGGGTGTCTGGGCTTCCGGTCGACGTCCGATGCCGGAATTGGTCGGCCAGTTTCGTCCGTTCTTTGCGCAGGGCATGAGCGGGCTTGTCCAAGCGATGGGATTCACGTTCATCGCCCTCCAGGGATTCGACCTGATAGCCGCCGTTGCCGGCGAAGTTCGCGATCCATCTCGAAATATTCCGCGTTCCATGTTTCTGTCACTGGGTGTGGCCATGGCCATTTATCTTCCGTTGCTGGCCATTATCACGGCGGTCGGCGTTCCGGCCGGCGGATCGGTTCAGGCAATGGCCGGTGATGGTCCGGAGACGCTCGTCGCGGACGCAGCTCGACACTACCTGGGATCGACGGGCTTCTGGCTGGTCATCGTCGCGGCCGTTCTGGCCATGTTTACAGCGTTGCAATCGAATCTATTCGCCGCCTCTCGCATCGCACAAGCTATGGCGCGCGACCGAACGATGCCGGCGTCCTTGCGTCACATCGGAGCTCGCCAAGGCACTCCCTGGCTCGCCATTCTCGCCAGCGCGGCACTCGTGCTGGCCATGCTGCTGCTGCTACCCGGTGTGACCCAGGCAGGCGCAGCAGCAAGCCTGATCTTTTTGATCACCTTTGCGCTCGCCCATTGGACGTCCATTCTCGTACGCCAACGCAGCACCGACCGGCCACCTCCCTTTCGAACTCCCTTGTATCCCGCGGTGCCGATTGTCGGCGGCGTGGCCTGTCTCGCCCTGGCCCTATTCCAAGGTCTGATGGTCCCCGCGGCCGGCTTCATTGCGATAACCTGGCTGGCCGTCGGCGGACTGCTCTTTCTGTCTCTCTTCGCTCGACGCGCGCGCGTGCACGATGCTGCGCGCACTGCTTTGGATCCCGAGCTAAGTCGGCTTCGAGGAACCCGATCCACCATTCTCGTTCCGATCGCAAACCCCGATAATGGTCCGGCACTCATCGGATTGGCCCGCACGCTGACGACCAACGACCAGAGCCGTCTACTGGGATTGACAATCATTGTGCCGCCGGATGACTGGGACGCATCCGTCGACCTCGAACCGTTTGTTGTCGCTGAATCGGTGGCGCGACAAGTGCTTGTCTCCGGACGCGATCTGAATATGCAAACTGAGAGCATGCTGAGCATCGCCTCCGATCCGGTCGACGAGATCACTCGACTGGCAGACCATATCCGCCCGCAACTCGTCGTGCTGGGACTCAGCCACATGGGTGACGAAACGCGAGGCACACCCGCACAACGACTGCTCGGCACCCTCCAGATGGACATCGTCGTGCTCCGATCCTCCGGGACGGATCAGCTAGTCAATATTCGGCGCGTGCTTGTGCTCGTCGGCTCCTTAGGGACCCATGACTCGCTGCGCGCCCGATTGCTCGGCAGCCTGATTCGGGCGGAGCAGCGCAACATCACTTACCTGCGAGTGCTCCCTGCCGGGGCAACTCGAGAATCGATTGGCCGAGCGCGCCGAGAACTTGCGAGTCTTGCCGCGGACGAGGTTCCGGCCAGTTCTGAGATCATCGTCCAGACAAGCGACGATCCGTTGGCAGTTGCTGCCACCCATGCCGGTGAGCACGATCTGGTGGTACTCGGCGTTCAGAGAGTGAGCGCTCAGCACAAATTGTTCGGCCGTTTCACTCGCCGCCTGGCCCAGTCCATCAGCATTCCCATGGTCGTCATCAGCCGGCGCGGTTGACGGTTTGCCGTGACTCAAGTCGTCCCACCGAACTGTCCGCCGCCCCAGCCGGGAGCGCCGCGTGATGGTCCGGCGCCGGAATCGCATTGGGCAACGCTGGGAAAAGCCGTCCGGCGGGAACGATGTCGGCCGGTACGGTCGGCTCAAGAAAAGAAAGTACTTCTCCCCGGACCGTCTGTTCATCGGGTACATTCTGTGAATGGACCCTCTCATTTCTTCCAGGAAGTGAATATGCTTAATGCCATTGGCCGCCAACGATTCACTCTTCGATCAACACGCGGGTCGCTCGTATTGGCAGCAGTACTGACCTTGTTGGGAGCGGTAGCCGACGTGTCGCCGATTGCTTCGGCGGCCAATGAAAATGACGCCGACCTGATTCGTTCCAAGACGGGCGACGTGCGTGGCCTGATCGTGCACGTCGGATGTGGATCGGGCGAACTGACGACCGCATTGCGGCACCGTGAGGACGTGCGCGTCCAGGGACTCGATACCGACCCAGACATGGTCAGGGCGACGCGGATCCGATTGAGGTCACTCGGCGTCTACGGGCCCGTGTCGATCCACCGATATGATGGGCGACAGCTCCCCTACGCAGATCGGCTTGTCAACCTGTTGCTCGTTGAGAAGGCTCCGGCTTCCCTGACTCGGGCGGAAATGCACCGAGTGCTCAGCCCGGGAGGCTGGCTTTGTATCTTGCGATCCGGGACCTGGCAGGCAACTCGAAAACCCTGGCCCGACTCGCTCGATCAATGGACGCACTTCCTTCATGGTCCGGATGGGAATGCCGTTGCCCGCGACGAGCAGGTGGGCAACCCCCGATCGCTGCAGTGGATCGATGGGCCTCGATTCCTGCGGCATCACAATATGACGGCCAGCTTCAGTGCCATGGTTTCTGCCAAGGGTCGTCTGTTTAGTATTGTGGACGGCAGCGTGCCTGGAGTCACGGGTCTTCCCGATCAATGGGAACTGGTCGCCCGCGACGCTTTCAACGGACTCGTGTCGTGGAGGCGTCGTTTGCCGAATTGGGGATGGAGCGCATGGACTGCCGGGCAACAGGCGACATCTCGCAGCCGATTCGACGCGCCCCAAGATCTCCCGCGACGGCTCGTCGCAGTCGGCGATCGCGTATTCGTTGCATCGGGCGAAACCCAACCGGTACAGATGCTCGACGCTGCCTCCGGCAAAACACTGCTCACGTATGCCGACACGGAACACGCCAGTGAAATCCTTTACCAGCAGGGCAAGTTAATCGTCGCGATGCGACGAACATCCGAGAAACTCAGCGAAACGGTTGACCAGCGGGGCAATCGGGCGTCGATCATCGAGCAGCAGGTCACAGTTT
>CAYNDU010000234.1:0-8567 GCA_964395615.1 uncultured Pirellulaceae bacterium
CCGACAAAGGGCTGCACGCCGTGGCCACCACAACGACCTGCCCTTCGGCCGTCGAGGATTCCACGATCAGTGGGTCGCCGTTCGTCATTGCCAACGCCACCGTGGCCTGTCGGCCTGGAGTCAATTCCAGCGGCACGTATTTCCATACAGGAGTGTTCAGCAATCCGGCCCGTTCGTTGCCCCGAAACGGCTTGACGACTTCATGACTGTAGTCGAGAGGGTCGAGCGGAAAATCGCCCAACGGCGACGGTTGACCGAGCCGCACCGGCAGCAAGGGGGTCTCCCGCGAACCGGCCGTTGCTAGACGGAGATTGTAGTTCTCCGGGTTGACTTGATCGCCCAGAACGAACACCACGCCTCCTCCCTGTTCGACATACCGCTCGAGGACCTGTTGCTCCTCTCCACTAAAACGGCTGATATTGCAAAGGAACAAGCAGTCGTAGGGCGCCAAATCGTCTTCCAGCAGCACCGGTTCTCCGGCCGTAACGACGTGGATACGAGATTGAGCATCTTCGAGTGGATCGAGAGCGAGCGCGATGTAGCGTGCCGCGCCCGATCGGCCCTCAACGCACAACACTTGGATCCGATCGCGAACGGGGTAGCTGAGCCAACGCCGATTGTCGACCGGCAGACGGTCAGCGACCAGGCGTGCTTCGATAACGTGTTCTCCCGGCAATTGAAAACGGTGGACCAGGGAGACGGTCGTGGAATCGCCGGCCGGCAGATCGACCGCGCGGTCGGCAATCTGCTGACCATCGACAAAGAGGCCCACCTCCAGTTGATGGCCGCCTTGCGATCCGAAGTCGGTGATTTCCAGGTCCAGTCGCACCGGGCGGCCGACCGCGGGCAGGTCGTCTGCAATCTCGAGTTTCGTGATCCCCACGTTTTGAGCACCAGGTTCACCCAGGTCGAAGATTACGAGTTCGGCCTTGGCGGCCAGCCGGTCGATGATGGCTTTGGCTCGCTCGGAATGCACTTGCTCCCACGTGTTGCGGCCCATGTCCGAGAAAAAACAGACTCTCTGCGAAGCAATTCGAGCGTCTTGACGTTCCGCCCGATCGACGACTCCTTCGATGACACTCAAGGCAGGAACAAGGTCAGCGCCGCCATCGGTCCGCACAAGGTCCTCTAATTCGGATAACACGTCGGCCGGGTCATACGCCGGTCCTTCAATAATCGCGGAGGGTGCATTCGACATGCGGACAAGGCTGAACGCGTCGCCCTGGCGGGCGGAACGCACCTGCCGGGCGGCCAGGTTCTTGGCGGCCCGGAAACGTGTGATGTCTTTGGCTCGGTAATCCATCGAATAGGAGGCGTCCAGGACAATCACCGTATGCACGGCTTTGCGTCGGGCACCGGAAGTGTCGGAGGCATTCATCCAGGGGGCGACGGGTTCCGCGACGGCAAGTGCCAGAAACAGCAGAATTGCCGTTCGGACGACCAGCAGCAAGAGTTGTTCGATCCGCAGTCGGCGCGCATGCTTTTGAAGGGCCGCCATCAAGTACTCCATGGCGGCCCATGGAACGTCCTCAAACTTGCGCCGATTCCATAAGTGAATCAGGATCGGTGCCGCGGCGGCCATGCCCCAAAGGAGCATCCAACTGTTCGAAAATGGCCAAAATCCAATCGGGCTCATCAGGGTGTCTTATCCGAAAAACTCATAACCGAAAATCAGCGTCCAGTTCGGAATCGGCAACCGGTCTTTGTCGGTCTGCCGTTCGATTCACGCACGTCATCACTTGGCGTGCGGTGAGGTTGCTCGCTTCCGCCCACTACTCCCGTCGATCTCTTACTTGACCCGCTCCATGCGTGTTGAAAGATAGCTTG
This sequence comes from uncultured Pirellulaceae bacterium, assembly GCA_964395615.1. Taxonomy (GTDB): domain Bacteria; phylum Planctomycetota; class Planctomycetia; order Pirellulales; family Pirellulaceae; genus CAYNDU01. The sequence continues at coordinate 1,828 of CAYNDU010000234.1, forward strand.
ATAACGCCTCATCCAGAGGCCGGTCCGTGCGGATGAGCCGATGGTCGAGTTCGAGTCGTCGACATTCGCCGCGAAGACGATTCAGGAACCGTGACATCTCGGTCTGGTACGCCTTGCGAAGCGTCCGAGGATCGGTCACAACGTCGGGAAATCCTTCCAAGCCTTGAAACCGAGTCGGACGATCGAACGGCAGCGCTTCTTCCGCGGAGTCGAGTATTTGAAACACGATGACGTCATGTTGGCGGTATCGAAAATGCTTCAGGCCGGCAGAAATCGAATCGACGTCGTCGAACAAGTCGCTAAATACGATCACGACGCCTCGTTTCGTCATACGCTCGGCCAGTTCATGGAAGATCCTGCCGGCAGATGTCTTGTGTTTCAGATTGACCTGCTCAAGGGCCTGCATCACCTGTTGCAAGTGCGCGGGATTGTTGCTCGGCCGAAGAAAACTGCGAATCTCGGAATCGAAGGTTACCACGCCAACGGCGTCTTGCTGTTGCAGGACGAGCCAGGCGAGGGCAGCGGCCAGAGATTGGGCGTATTCGAACTTCGAAAGGTGTGAATGGGGGCCTCGGTATCGCATACTCTCGCTGACGTCCAGGACGAGGTAGCATAGGAGGTTTGTTTCGTCCTCGAATTGTTTCAAGTAGAATTTGTCCGTTCGGCCGAACACTTTCCAATCGACATACCGCAAGTCATCCCCAGGCACGTATTCACGGTGTTCGGCAAATTCGATCGAAAAACCGTGATACGGACTGCGATGCAATCCCGACACAAATCCCTCGACGATATGCCGAGCACGTAGGTGAAGCCCGGTGATCTTAGCCAGCGTCCGCGGATCTAAAGACGCCGGTCGCTTCTTCTCGTCCATCCTTATCTCCTGAGACGGCCGGTACGGACTCGATCAGCCGAGCGATCATCGCGTCAGTGGTCACACCTTCGGCATCCGCACTGAAATTCGTTTTGATTCGGTGCCGCAAGACCGGGGCTGCCAACGCGCAGATGTCCTCCTTGCTGACGTAATATCGTCCGTGTAGTACGGCGCGGGCCTTGGCGCCCAGTACCATGTACTGGCTGGCTCGAGGTCCCGCGCCCCATAGGATGTACTCTTTGACAAAATCGGGGGCGTCCGGCTGGCCACTACGGGTCATTCGGGCCAGACGAAGCGCATAGCGAGCAACGTGGTCCGCGATCGGTACTCGCCGTACGATGCGCGTCAACTGGGCGATCTGCTCGGCATCCAACAACGACGTAATCGTCGTTGCGACATCGGTTGTCGTACGTTTTACAATCTCGAGCTCTTCGTCTTCCGATGGATAATCGACCCAAACCTGGAGCATGAACCGGTCAAGTTGTGCTTCCGGGAGTGGATAGGTCCCCTCCTGCTCGATCGGGTTCTGAGTTGCCAAGACGAAGAACGGTGAGGGTAAACGGTGCTTCCGGCCGCCGACGGTGACCTGCTGCTCCTGCATGGATTCCAACAAGGCCGCCTGCGTCTTGGGCGGCGTTCGATTGATCTCGTCGGCCAACAATACATTCGCAAATACCGGGCCGGGTAAGAACCGGTATTCTCGCTGTCCCGACGACTTGTCCTCCTGGATCACCTCCGTGCCCGTGATATCGGCCGGCATCAGATCCGGTGTAAACTGAATCCGGTTGAACTTGAGCGTTAACGTGTCGGCCAGCGTGCGGATCATGAGCGTCTTGGCTAGTCCTGGAACACCCACCAACAGACAATGCCCTCGCGCAAAGAGCGCTACTAACAATTGCTCAATGACCGCCTGCTGTCCGACAATCACCTTACCCAGCTCTTCGGTTACCTGCTGGTACGCCCTGTTGAGCGTCTCCACCGCCTGGCGGTCTGTCTCGGGTAAGTTCATAGTTTCCTTTCGTTTCCCTCGTGCCCCGCTGCCCACCCATCAGATGACCCCTGACACATGTTTCCGATTCGGCGTCCTGCCGAATTGCGGTTTGGCCGCAAATTCCCCGGCGTTTACCGAGGCCCCTCCGCGATCGCTGATCGCAACCAACTCGCGTCGGCAAACGCCGTGAGTCGGTCGGATGAAGCGATCAGGAACAGGCCCTCGGTGGCGACCAGATTGCCTCCTTCTAGGCCGAAAGCGGCCAACTCGATCGGTTGACGTACGGGCCGGGGGCCCGCTTGATCAAATACATAGACTCTTTCACGAGTCGGCCAGTAAACATTGTTCCCGGCCAACAGGCCCCGTCCGAAACCGCAGGGAGTCGGGGCCGCGTAACCGGCCGAGCGGTTTCGGGCAGCTGGAAACTGCCCCGTCAGCCGACCGGTAGCCAAGTCAATCCAGTAAAGATAGTCGCCACTGGCGATCAGCCGGCCCTGTCCGGTCCCCAGCAAGTGTACGGCATCGACGGCCTGTTGTTGAGTCGTGGCCCAAACGAGTTGTCCGTTCACGGCATCGAAAGCCATGATTCGCGACGAATCGGCTGGTGCGGCGATCACCAGGTCGTCATCGACGAGGCAGGGATTTATGTCGCGAAAGTAATGCTGATCCGTTCCACGTAACCCCCGGCCCAGATCGGATCGAGCATAGCGAGCTGCCCAGACCAGATGACCATCACTCGCCGTGAGTGCCGCGACGACGCCCAGATTGGAATTGTAATAGAGTCTTTCGTCGTGCAGAGTCAGGGCCGCGTTTGTCAGTTCGAAAAGAACCCCGCCCAGCGCCTGCGCTCGGGCGATGTCGGTCCGCCAGACGAGTCGACCGGTGTCTACCGAGTAACAGTCTACACGCGTCTGGGCACTTGCCGTATCTCGGCGTCGCAGACTCACGTAAACATGCTCGGTGTCCGCCACCGGAGCCGCTTCGAATTCCCAACCCGATTCGCGCGCATATATACGGTCAAACAACAGTTTCTGCGTTCGCAAGTCCAGGCCGACCAGGCAGCTTCGTTGATCCGCACTGACCAGTGACTGGCTGCCACCTCCCGTCCAAGCCGTTCCCATCCGGGCGAACAGTCGGCCTCGATCAATCGTCACGCCGTAACGAGGGACACCGGCAAACGCGGACCTCGTCGGGACGGTTTCCGGGGCCGAATCGGAGAATCGATAGATGGTTCCGTAATCCAGATCGGTAGAGCGGCGACTCGACGATCGTGACGGCCAGGCGGGAACGCCGCCAATCGCTTGAATGGCTCGAAGGCATCCCGCCTGCCGAACGTATACCACTCCCCGGTCAACCGCTGGAAAATAGCCGAGAAGCCCGTCCTGGCCTTCGGCCACTCGGTGTCGACCGAATCCAATTCGCTCGGCGCCCACGTTGATAACAGGTAACGCCAGTTGCCACAACGGCCGGCAAATGGGGTCGAGCGCTTGGGGTATCGTATGCCTTCGATCGGCTCCGCCGCCCACCGAACGCCAGCCACGCTCCCGTTCGATGGCTGCCCACTTCCTACTCTCGCCAAGCCAGTCGCTCAGCATTTGCTGATAGACACCCGTGCGGCCGCTGATGGTTCCGGTCGCCTTGGGATCGGCGATCTGCAGCAATTCCAGCTCCAACGTTGCGCGATCGAGATTGCCTTCGAGCAACGACGTCAGCACCAGGCAGCTGAGCAGACGGGCCAATGGAATATCGGAATCGGGAATGGCGAGCCGATTAGAGTTGTCGTTCCGTTGGAATGCCAATTGCAACGTGTTTTTGAGCGGCGACAGATCGAGCCCGCGCAGTGCGGTCCACCAGCTGACACCTGGCGGGCAACTCAGAGTCCGCGACGCGCTGGTCGGCACACGCAAACGTGCATCGATGCGCTGCCACGCCTGGCGGGCAAGCATGTAGTTGCCCCGCTCCAAGGCGATCTCGCCAATCAGGAAGAGCGCGTCGTCGCCACTTGAACTCAGCAGCATCTGGTCGACGACACGGTGCAAAAGGCGATCGTCCTTCGTCTTCGAGGCCTGAAGGAACCACTGGCGAGCCAGCGGGTCGACCCGTTGTCGGTACCTGGCCAGGGCGATCGGAGCGCGCCGGGCCCAGGAAGCAAGTTCCGCCTGGCAGTAGTCCCTCAGTGGTACCAGCGTATCGCAAAGGGAATCAGGCGAAGACGATTCGACGTGCGCGGCGATCAAGTTCGTCTCGTCGCGCTGCATCAAACGCATCACGGTCTCCACCGCTTCATCCCATTGCTCCTGCTTGAGATACTCGGCGACGTTCTCCAACAAGGCCCGTTCCTCGTTCCCAACCTCGGCCACATGGGATTCAGCCAGTTCGGGGGCATCAGCCGGACAGCAACGCGGAACGGCGGCAAGTGCAAGCCCAACGAGCGCCAAGAGGATGGGTTTTCTATGGTTGAGCGCCCTTCCAAGCGAGACCGCAAGAGAGAGAGTCATAACGATCACCGGAATCAAGACTGGGCGTAACCTTCGACGATTCGGCCGATATAAAAGACGGCCACTCCGAACAACATCATCACCAGTAGCTGCCGGGTCCCGAAATCGGGGCCGGCGGCGTGAGTCAGTTCCAAGATCATGCCGAACGGCAGCACCATCAATCCCAAGAACTGCATGGTGCGTCCCAGTTTTCGCATTCCGACCCCCCCTGCCCCTTTCGCTTCCATCCTGGGCGCTCCCGCTCAGAGATGATCGGGCCGCCAATCCCGGTCAATATTCGAAGATTTTCGGCGATACAACGATATCGCCGAGTGAAACGGTTCCAGCTTTAATGGTCACACTCTTGACGCCCCGCTTCCAGGACTCGGCCTTCCCTGCTACCGTCACTTCCCTTACATAACCGGCCTTTTCCTGCCAGAACATGAAACTCCACTCGCCAGCCGGAAGATTCTTGAGTTCGAATTTTCCGTCTTCGTCCGTTGCTGTCACGTAAGGGTTGTTGCGAATGACCAACCAGGCCCGCATCCACGGATGGATCGAGCAGCTGACCTGGACAGGAAACGACTCGGCGTTGGCAAAATCGAGTTGTCGCTTGCCGCCGGCCGGAATCGTGTAATTGGTCTGTGGGTTCTTGCGCGTATCGACCTTGGTGTTGTGCCCGACAGGATCGGTGTTCGAGAGCTCCAGAGGTCGCTTCGTCCAAAGTCCCAGCGCGTGAGGCGAGAACCGACATTGGTTGTTGTCCAACTTCAGTGGCTTTCCGGCTAATGCCTGGTAGCTATCGTGGATGGGCACCACCGTCTTATCGCGACGATCCTGGTACAGGAAGACAAATACGTTCTTGATCCCCTTGTTCTCGGATTTAACCAAGAGCGATTCGTCCACCACTTTGTGCTGGCAACAATACTCGCGATCGCTGGTGATGTTCACTTCCGCCGGTTCGGCAGGTGTTCCCCCGTAGACCAGACGCCCCGTGAGATTTCCCCACTCGGCGGCCACTAGTGTTGAGGGGCAAATTACCAATAGACCGAGCAAACCTGTAAGCGTCCTCATGGCCATCATTCTCCCAAACGCAATCGTGCATTCAAATTCTGGATTCACCGTTCCGGTTCAATTGCAGCCCGCAGTCGTTTCGCCGCTTTTTCCCGATGGTGCCGTCTCTGTGTCCTATTATAAGCTAGTTCCAAAGCCAAACCCAAGCGGTAGGATCGTAATTACACGCTCTCGGCCGCCGCTTCCACCGCTCGTTCAGCAGCCGAATCAGTCAACGCGTGCAGCAAGATCACGGTCGATATGCCCAGCAACAGAGCGCCGTTGGTGATGTGGCAGGCCAGAATCAACGAAGCGGTCACACTGCCGATCTGAACAGTGTAACCGGCCGTCCATACCCACAAGTCAAACCAGTGCGGCCAGCCAAGCACCACGGTCCAGGTGCTGAATCCAAGCCCGACTTGGAGAACCATCAAGAGAGCCAGCGCCAGAATCCATCGCAATACCCTGACCGGCGGTGATGGCAGGCGGGCCGTCGTCCATGCCAGCCACAGAATGTGCACCGCCACGGCCGAAGCGGTCACCAGGTGAAACAGGAACAGCGGACGCATGATGTTTGGTGACGAGGTGACCGGTAGATAACGCACCAAGGCGCCAAGCATTACCTGGGCAAATACCACCAAAACGGTCAACGGAGCCGTCCGACGTAATGATCCCGGCATCGCCGAACGGCTTCGCTCCGGACCCTTCCAGGGAGAGGCGAGTGCGATCGTGCCGGCAAGCAGCAGTGGAGTAAGACAGCCGTGGGCGTATTGCCACCACCAACTCCACCCGGCCGTCGGTCGCGACCATGACATTCCCGATCCAACAACGATGACCAGACCAAGGTTGACCAGAGCCGATCGTCGCAACCAAGAGCCGGTTGCATTCAGCCAGGTCCTTCGCAAGAACACGAGGGCGATCAAAAGCACCGTGATGCCTGCCAGCCACTGTAAAACACGCACCGGGTCGGACAGACGATTCCACTCGGCACCCGGGCACGATAAATAGCCGTCACTCCATATCCAGGCGATTACACTCACTCCCCAAAACATAGTCAGGGCGCTCGTGCCGTCCATCTCTTTTAACCGGCCTGGCCGTTCCACCATGACTCACCCTGTAACGCAGTGCGTACGAAAAATAGTAACCGTTCACGGCCAAGGCCGTGAATCGCGACCTGGTTCCTAATCTTAATCAAAGTCATGCGCCGCAAACGGTTCGGACTGATTGCCCCGTAGCGGTCGTACCAAAAACGTCATGTTACCTTCGACTCAATCGCCATTGTTTTTCCTTCAAGATGTTGTTTCTCCTTCAGGATGTTGTTTCTCCTTCAGGATGTTGTTTCTCCTTC
>CAYNDU010000235.1:0-8551 GCA_964395615.1 uncultured Pirellulaceae bacterium
AGTGCGTGGTGTTTTGGGTAATATGCGCGTATAAGATACGCGTAAGTCGCTGCTGTTCCTAACGTTAAACTGATAATGGAAACTTCAGTGAATCATCCCGGTTAGTGCTCGACCCCGAACCAGACGGGGCTGCTCCAGGCGATTTCTTCGTCCTGTTGCATGACGCGAACGTAGTAGTAGCAGCGTCCCTCGAGCGGCTCCCTGTCGACGAACGTCACTTGAGCCTCCTTGCGATCACCTGGCCGGTGAGCCCAGATGTACTTGTTGCTCCGACAGACTTCGATTCGATCGATGGCCTGTGGGCAGCGCACGTGGATCTGGACTCGGACCTGCGGGCCAGCTTCATCTACGATCTTCTCACCCATCAAGTGTCCATCGACGCGCACGTCGAGGAAGATCTTTGCTGCGGTCGTGCCATAACAGTGGCGGGCGCGTAATGCATCCAGAATCGCCTCGCGTGTCAAATCCGGTGCGAAAACGCAGGCCTTCCCGTACCCTCCGCCGTGATCCGGACTGGCAATCACGCCGATCACGATGTCGCGCGCCCAGGCGTCCTGCAGAAAGGACCCGGGCCGTGGAATCGTTCTGGCTGCCTGGCGCGGCGCGCCATAGTATTCGTACGATCCGCGGGTTTGGAAGATCTCGGCAACCGGCTGAGCCCGTTCGTCGTGGAAATGCCAATCGGTCGGCACGTTCCCGGTATCGGCCAACTGGTGAGGGATGTGGACAAAGTTGGCATGTTTTGCCTTCAGATCATCCCATACCTGGCTCGGAGTCTGCCGGTTTCTGGCGTTCCACCATGTGGGAAAGAAGAGATCGGCCAGGATCAAGTTACGGTGTCCATAGAAACCGTTCGGATGGTCGCTCGAATACTCTTCGAACGTCGACGTCCACTCCTGGCCCAGAAACGTCATGAAACGCTGTGGATCATCGTTCACTCGAGCCAGTTTCGCGCTGTAATGCCACAGGTAAGGATTGATATTGTAGCCGTGGTCGGTAATACAGACGAAGTCATGGCGAGCCAGGTCGCGCAGGCTCTGATAGCTCTCGTCCAAAGACTGGTCGCCCACTCGATTGCAAACAGAGACATCAGAATGCTCGTGCAGGTCACCAAAGTACAGTTGCAGCTTCTGACCCCGATACTGAATGGACGGCATCGCCAGGTCTTCGCCCCGCTGCACACGAATATCGGCAGCCTCGAACGGTTCCTCAGATTCAACCAGAGGGACCAATGTCGTCAGAGGCACGGAATTCGCGTCGGGGCACGGCAGGCTGGCCAGGAAAATCTCGCTGGTGGAATGTGCCATTTTGTCCAAGTCGCTCCATGACTGTGGTGTGTCGTCTGTCTGCAAGGAGACGACCACTTGCCCATCGGCGAACGCCAATTGAGGAGTGCGGTCCATACCCTTTCTTCCCGAGACATGGATCGGTTGGATCCAGTGATCGCCGTCCAACCTCGTTATCACGACATCCCAACCGGCTCTCGGCAACCTTGGTCTCAGCATTGCGAGCCAGAGTCTGCCATTCGCATCGAAACGGGCGAACCCAGCTTCACAGCGAACGTCCAATGGCGAGGACCCGGCGAGTTCCGGTACTTCCAGTCCCTCTGTTCCCACTCGCCCAACGATCAGGTGGCGATGATTGGTGCGACTGATATGGTAGCGCTCCGTCTGGGCATTCTCGTAGCCCAGCCAAACTTCGCGGTCGCGCGAAAACAGGAATGCATGCCGATCAATGGTCGCGGCCTGAGTGATTTGTTGTTCGGGTCTCCAGAGTTGATCGACCGATCGGTCGCGAACGAAGACATTGTAGTCGTTGTCTCGAAACGTGTGCCACGCAACGACCGTGCGCCCGTCTGACGTCGAGACGATCGACGGATCGTAACTGTTGGCATCCGGCGCGCTCACCAACGTCGGCTCGCTTGGCACGCCATCGGTTACTGACGCCGCGAACACTTGTCGCAATCCGTTGCGATTCGATTCCCAAGCCAGCCACGCAGTACCTTCATGCCAGGTGATCGCCGGATCGACGTCGACACCAGCGTCACGTGTCACGCGAACGGGCGAACGGGGCCCGTCCCCATCGCACAGTGTCAAGTAAATGTCCCAGTTGTTCGCTCGCTCGGCCGCATAGGCGATCGCCACCTGTTGCCCGGCCGAGGCCATCTTGATGCCCAGCAACCCGGTCACAACCGATTCCGAATGACCACCTTCCTCGGAATGAGCGGCCCGGTTGGCCGACGCCGCGTCGCCCGGAACGCCGTCACGTCCGTCGATCAGTTGCCACTGAGCGGATCTCCGGAAACCACCCGGGTCCTTTTGCAACTGAACAACTTGCAGTGAATCGACCGAATCGTGAAAGCGGTTGAAGGCCACGTATACAGACCCGTCCGCCGAGACCTCCATTGCAGGTTCGTCGCAAAACAGACCGTGCGGACCGTCATGGTCGTCACCCCGTTCGTGAGTTACCGGGCCTTCCGAGACGTTGACCAGGGGCGGCATTTCCGTTTCCAGCAATTCGATGTCATCGACCCAAATCCGGCCTGGCGGCGCGTCGTACGCCGACGGTGTGATCAACTCCAACTGCAATTCGCCGTCCTCGGAAATCGAGATCGGTGTCCGGTAGCTGCGCCACCCAGGCTTCACATTTGTCCAACTGGCTACCATCGTCCGATCGGTTTTGCCGGGCAACATGGCCCACAGAACCATCTTGGTCCCATTCGTGGCTTTGGCCCAAACGGAAAACTGATATCGATTCCCGCTTCGAACGTTTACGGATCTTCGAAGGCGCAGCGCTTGCCGAGGCAGCGTCACTTCCCCGGTCAAACAGACCTGACTACGGTGCGATCGACCGGGTCTCCGTTCCAATTCGTGACCCGCGTCCAACTGCCAGCCGGTCGAACCTGATTCGAACCCCCCGTTGGTCAGCAAGTTGACTGTTTGCCCCGGTTCGGCCCAAGTCGCCGATACGGGGAGCAGAGCACTCATAAGGAAAACGATCGCGTGTTGGAGTGACATGGCAGGAAAATCCCTCTGCAGACGGTACGTGCGGAAATCGAGTCGGATCGCCGTGCCGTGGATCGCAAGAAGGTCACGCGTAACCGATCCGAGCCATTGGACGCAGACCTGTCTTGCATTGGTGTTGCGGCTCAGCGCATTCCACTATTGGTGATACGATGTTGTCGTAGCGCCCGCAACCGGCGAAGGGTGCTGACGAAGCTCAACCAGCCTGATAGAATGACGGCAATCACCTTGTCGGAAGCCGAGGTACTCGGCACATGTCCTGCCCAGGTGCTGCAGCCACGGTTCACTTCGTGGCTATCTGATGAATGAATGCTCAAGGATCCACGGAGAAGAAGCTGCGTGAAATCGTACGACCTGATTGACTGGACACTTGCGGAAACGACTCCCCATCGCCACACCTACCACCTTGACTGGAAGAAGAGCATTGGCGGTCCGATCGCGTCGGCCATTGTCGGGGTGAGCCTATTGGGCGGCATCTACTGGTTGGGGCTCGAGTCGCCGATGACGGTCCTTTTCTGGCCCGTTGCCGTCGCCAGCGGCGTGGTCACCGTCTACCTGTCATACAGGGCATTGCGAAGGCGGGTCATCATCGAGGCGGATGGCAAGGGTCAACTGACGTTGCGGCAGGCTCGCGTTGTTCCCGACGTGGACCGCTGGTCGGTCGAGGACGTGGCCAAGATCAGCTTTGGCGTGCGCGAGGCATTTCGAACGCAGCAATCCGCGAGTCCCGAAAGAGGCTGGTTCTGGCACGTCGATGTCGTTCACCACGTGACAAAGTCCATGGATAACGGCAAGGAGACCATCGTCCGCCCGGCCCAGGAATTCGTCGTCGCGGTCCAGTCGGACTCGCCGAGCCGCGAACGAGCGGTGATTCCGGTACAGGTGAAGGAATTGGTGCATTGGCTCGAGCGGACGACCGGCAAGCGCGCTCGCGGCCCGATCCTGTCGTCGAACTCAGCCTGGCAGCCGGAACAGGCTGAGCCGGAATCGACGGATTCGTGACACGTACGCCAGCCAACGATGGGCCGTTCGGTGGTGCGTGGCGCTTTCGGTTTCTGACAGGTGTTGCCTATGGTCGCGCGCACCTGGATCACGAAGTGTCGACGACGAGGGTGCCACTCCTGACGCAACAACGATCCAGCTGGCCAATGATGCGTCGGTCGTCAACCCAGCTTCCAGGGCTTGCGGTACTCGTACTCGAGCAATCGGTTCGCCTCGTCGCTATTAGTAAACCGCTCCGACTGTGCATCCCATTCAAGTCTCTGCCCGACGGCCAGCGAGATATTCGCCAGTAGACTGAAGGACGTGGAGCGGTGCCCGATTTCGACGTCCGCGTTGGGTCGCTCGCGGCTCTTGATACAGTCCAGGAAGTTGCGAGCGTGCAGGGCGGTAAGCTCCGAGTTGCCTCGATTCGCCGTCACTTCCTCGGGTTTCATGCGAGGCTGATTCGACTGGAACTGACCACCCCGCTCCGGCAACACCTGGTAGCTGCGTGTATCGACATAGACGGTACCTTGTGTTCCCCGCAACTCGATTTCGCCATATGGCAGCGTCGGATTGCCGCTCGACTCGTACTGCCCGAACACGGCCAGTCGGCCGGATGCAAATTGGAAAGTGACTTCCATGGTATCGGGAACCGTTCGATCATCGTCAACGGCAAATCGTCCGCCGAGTGCTGAGATCGACGTTGGCGCCGTTTCGCCAAGGCACCAGCGGATGGCGTCGAGGTAATGAACTCCCCAGTTTCCCATTTGCGATGAGTAGAGATGCCACCATCGAAAACGATACGGCGCGACATTCGCCTGGTAAGAGCGTTCAGGTCGCGGACCGAGCCACATATTCCAGTCGAGTTCGGCAGGTGGGGCGGTAGGGGCCATCTTCCCAATGCCCGCAGGATACATGTTACTCAACCGGTAGGCACGCGCAACGCAGATCTTCCCAAACTCGTTGGCCTGCGTGCGCGCGGCCAGTTTCCGGTACAGCTCCGAACTCCGACGATGGGTGCCGACCTGTACCACTCGGTCGTTGCGTCTTGCGGCCGCGACCATGTGTCGTCCCTCGTTCAGGGCGATACAGAGCGGTTTCTCGACATAGACGTCTTTTTGAGCGTCACAGGCGGTGATCGACTGAATCGCGTGCCAATGGTCGGGCGTGGCGATGACAACTGCGTCCAGATCCTTGCGATCGATCAGCTTCCGGAAATCCGAATAGGTGGTCACGTCGCCTTTGATCCGCGTTCGAGCTTTCGCCAATGTGCGGGAATCCACATCGCAGAGCGCCACGATCTGGGCGTCCTGATGCGTCATGAAAGCCGACATCAACTGGCCGCCCCGATTGGCTACTCCGATGAACCCCAACCGCACACGCTCGTTGGCACCAGCCACTCGTTCAGCACCTCGTGCCGTCCCGAGCGCGGCCGTCAGACCGACCGCCGCGGTAGCGTGCTGGGAAAACGTCCGTCGATTCAGTCGTTTGTCCATCACTCACTCCCATTGCTTCAAGTGCGTTTATCCCTCGGCCCAAACCGTTGGATCTCTTCATCCATCACCGCGCACCCATTGTATCACAAGCGCCGGCCGCAAACTGTGTCCGCCGCGAGATCTATGCCGACTGAAGACGCTTGACGGCTCACCATGGCCGTCCGATTTGGCTACACTATTCACTGAATGCGTATCGACGGGCGACCGATTCCGTTCAGCATCTAACCGGCGCCTGATTATCGGTTTCCGGGGCAGTTTCGAGCAGAAGGACGCAAGTCGATGTGGAAACGCACAAAGATCATGGCCACGGTCGGTCCCGCCAGTTGGGACCCGCACGTTCTGGCCAACTTGATCAGGAACGGAGTTGACCTGTTTCGGATCAACTTTTCGCACGGCCATGAAGAACAGCACGAACGAATGCTCGGCAATATCCGGGCAGCGGAATCCGCCGCCGGGCGTCCAATCGCCGTTTGCGGCGACTTGTGCGGTCCCAAGATCCGGATCGGCCCGTTGATCGATGACGCCGTTCAGTTGCCGACCGGGGCGAGCGTGACGATTCAACGATCCGTGCTGCACGGAACGGCCGATCGACTCTCGACAACACTTCCGGAACTGATCGACGCCGTCGAAGCGGGCCAGGAGATCCTGCTGGCGGACGGGAAAATTCGGCTCAAGGTCGTAACATCCGAGGCACCCGACCACTTTACGTGCGAGGTCGTTGTCGGCGGTCGATTGACTAGCGGCAAGGGTGTCAACGTCCCGAACACCGACCTGAACATTTCGGCACTGACGGAAAAAGACCTGCGTGACGCAGCATGGATCGCGGATCGAGACTTTGACTACGTCGCGCTTTCCTTTGTGCAACGAGCGAGCGACGTTGAGCAACTTCGCGCGCACCTGGCACAATCAGGATCGAATGCTCATATTATTTCAAAAATCGAGAAACCTCAGGCGCTCGGCCAAATCGACGCGATCATCGACGCCTCGGATGCGATCATGGTCGCCCGGGGAGACCTCGGTGTCGAAATGGACTTTCCCACCGTGCCGATCACTCAGAAACACATCGCTCATCGATGTGAACGAGCCGGGACGCCCTGTATCATCGCCACGGAGATGATGGAGAGCATGATTCACGCCTCGCGGCCAACGCGGGCAGAAGTATCGGATGTTGCCAACGCGGTGTTTGACCGAGTTGATGCGGTCATGCTCTCTGCCGAGTCGGCCGTTGGTGCCCACCCGGTCGCGGCGGTCGCCGCGATGCGTGAAACGGTCGTCGCCGCGGATCAGTATCAGGACACACACACGGCAACGACGCCGCTCGTGGCTCATACCATGTCGACGACCGGTGCGCTGGCCGGGGCGCTGCGCACGATCATGGAAATGCAGCCCATCGCAGCCATCGTCGTCTTTACCGCCAGCGGCCATACCGCTCGTCTAATCGCAAAGAACCGCCCCTCCTGTCCGATCCTGGCCCTGTCAACCGATCGCTCAACACTGCGCCGGTGCTGCCTGTACCATGGAGTCCAACCTCACGCCACGACACTTCCACGCGACACCATCGCGGGCGTGCAACAGGCAGTGCAAGTCTGTTCCGAGCTAAGACTTGCTCAATCAGGCGAACGAATCATTGTACTCGCCGGCCACCCGATCGATGTCGCGGGCACAACCAATGGACTGATGATCATGGAAGTGCCGTAACGCAAGCCGTTCAGCTTTCTCGATCGGAGAGCATCCTGATCAGAGAGCATCTCGGAGCAAACGGTTAGAGTGAACGGTCCGATTCGATTGCCTTCAGTACCTTGCGGGCAAGCGTACTGACCGAACTGCGCGTGTCCTCTTGCAACACGTGCAACTGCTGGGAAAACGGTTCAAGCGGCCGGCCGATGGAAACCATCAAACGCATCGCTCGCATCTGGACCTGCCGGTCGTCACTCTCGAGCAGCTCGACCAGCGGCCGGCCGAATCGGCGTGGCGCAACCTCCATGCTCCGAAGCGATTCACAGACGGTCACGCGCACGGCCGCATCCGGATCCGCCAGGCACGCCATGAGATCGGGAACGACCGGCACCGCGGCCTCCTTCATCAATCCGAACGCCTGAGCCATACACGCTCGCACCCCAGGATCACGATGTGCCAGGTAGTGCCTCATGACTGTCGAGGCCGGCATGCCGATCCCGGCCAGCGCCTGAGTGGCACCGTCACGCAGAACGACACTTCGTTCGAATTCAATCGTCTCAATGATCGCCGGAATCGCCAACGCGGCACGACTCCGCATCTTGCCGAGCGCTACCAGGGCCTTTCGACGAACGGATTCGGCTTCCTGGCGGTCGCGCACGATGCGCACCAGCAACGGTACCGCCAGGTCGCCATCCGGACCCATAATCCCAAGCGCCTCGGCGGCCAGTTCTCGAAATACCGACGCGTCTGCAGCGCTCACCTTGCTGCCCACCGGCGGTCGATACTGCAGCAACCGAATCAGGGCCGGCAGGACGGCCGGATGAGCCGACCCGATCTTAGCCAGGGCCTCGATCGGAATCTGCCGAAAGGTGACCGGTATCGATTCGTCGAACAGCAATTGTGTCAGCGCGGGAGCCGCTTGCCGAGCGTGGTACCCGAAGAAGCCCAGCGTGCGTGCCGCCCAGATGTAGGTCGGCTCCTTCAACTGGTGTCGCTGCTCGATCTGCGCGATCAGGACCGGTATGGCGTCGCGAGCGGGGACTCCGATGCGCCCGAGTGTCACGGCAAACGGACGCCGCACGTCGGCCGGTAGTCGAGCGTCACTGATAATCGCGATGAGCGCTGGGATGCTGTCAAGAGCCTCAGTGCTCTTCGGATCCAGACTACTCAGACGTGCCTGCCAATCGATGAGCCGATAAGTGCCATAGACGCGCTCTCCATCACCCGGCGTGCCGTCGTTGTCCGCCGAGCCCGATTCCGGTGGGTCCTCCTGTTCGGAAACGGGACCCGCGGCGAATGAACTCGGTGGAAGAACCTCAGGTGCGTCGACCGGCAGGGCGGAGTTTCCCCAGAGCGTCAGGGACGTGAACG
>CAYNDU010000236.1:0-8550 GCA_964395615.1 uncultured Pirellulaceae bacterium
GCCGGAACGGCCCGTAGGGTGCTTCGCACAATTGACTCCTGACCCCTTTACCCTCGCAATACGGGAGGCCGAGCGTGAAGCACTGGCCAAAATGGCGATTGGCCGTTGGACTGAGCATCTGGCTGATTGGAATCGCCTGGGCAGGCTGGCAGATACGCCGGTTGGCAGCGATGCCCGAGAACGGTGCCGCTCAATTGGTCGCCTCGCTCTGGGAGTTCTCGACCGGTGACCGGCAAATGGTCCAACTGGAAGTGGACTCCTCATGGCAACTGCAAGTGGGCGATCCGATTTTCCGTATCCACAGCCAGGACGCGGTCGAGCAGGTCGGTGAGGTTCGTCGCGTGTTCAAGCAGACGACCGGCGACGGCGACCGCCGAACCATGGCGGACGCATTGCTGTATCCCGTTCTGCCACCGGTCACGAAGGACACACGGATGCGTTTCTATACGACCCCCAAGTCAATGGCCTGGGTCATGGAGACGATGCTGCCTCCGCAGAAGCGAGCAGCGGTCGGCCGGGAAGTGGCGGCAACCTACGCTGCCAACCATCGCCAGATCCTCGACGCCCTGCGCCCGATTATCTTGGCCGGGTTGGCAGACGCGGTCGACGTCGTTCAAGACGACCTCGCTGCCGCGATCGCGCGACGCCGCGAGGCACTTGAAAAACTCGGCACCCGCTACCAACAGCAGATCGTTCGTAGAGAGCTGCTCCCGCTCGTGCGTGAAGAGATTTGGCCCCTGGTTCGACAACGGGCTGAACCGATTGCCAGCCAGATCGGCGAGGAGATGTGGGACCGGGCTTCGATCTGGCGATTCGGCTGGCGTTATCTTTACGATGCGTCGCCATTTCCGGATAAACGACTAACCAGTAAGGAGTGGCAACGCTTTGTGCAAGAAGATGGCATTCCCGTGCTCAACGCCCACACTGACGAGATAATCGACCTGCAACGCCAGATCCTGACCGATTTGGCGAGCAATGAGAAGATTCGGCAGGTCGTGCGAAAGAACCTGACGCAGGTCATCGACGATTCAGAATTCCGCTCGATCGTGTGGCAAATTACTCGAGAGGTGTTGGTAGACAACCCGAGACTTCATCAAGCGCTCGAGCGCCGATGGCGCGGACAGGAATCGCAAAAGGCGATGAAACGGGCCGCCGGTTCGGTCGAACCGGCAGTTCGCCGAATCGGGGATCTGTTATTCGGCACGCGCGAGGAGGGCATCACACCGGAGTTCGCCCAAGTGTTGCGAAATCAGATCCTGGACAAGGACCGGCGTTGGTTGGTCATTGACGTCCCCAAAGGACAGCACGACGAAAGCCCGGTTCGGTGGGGCCGGCACATCGTGTTGCCGGTCGAGCATGGTGGCACACCTCGACTCAATCCGTTTGCGCTTCAGTTGCGGGGCGCCACTCGATGACGCTCGCAGACGACAAGCATGCTCCGGAATCTGACGACGCGCTGCTGGTCAGTCTGGAAAGCGTAACTCTGGTCGCCGGTAACAACGTTTTGTTACATGAGGCATCCTTACGATTTCCAGCCGGCCAGGTATCCTTGGTCGTCGGTCGAAGCGGCGTTGGCAAATCCACACTGTTGAGGGCTATTGCCGGCCTTCTCGGACCGACCGGCGGCGGCCTGTCGATGAAGGGCCGAGTGGAATTAGTGGACGCCGCGGGCCGGCGTCTACCGCGGCGCGGAAATGTGGGTGTCGTGTTTCAGGACTTCGCACTATTTGACGAATGGTCGCCACTGCAGAACGTGCAGATGGCCACAGCCCATCGAGGCACGTCGAACGCCGCAAGCGCCGTCTCTGATCCTGCCCAATTGTTGACCGAACTGGGCGTACCCCAACAGGTGCCGACAGGCGTTCTGAGTGGTGGCCAGCGCCAACGTCTTGCGATCGCTCGAGTCCTGGCTCGGGCGCCCGATGTTGTCTTGTACGATGAGCCGACCTCGGGACTGGACGCTGCCACGGCCGAAGAGGTCACGAACCTGATCCACTCTGTACAGCGGGAGCACCCGCATACAATCATCATCGTCACACACGACTTTGAATCGCTTTCGCGCGTTGCGGACAACATCTTCCTGTTCGACCCCACTCGACGCGCGGCCGAACGTGTGCCTCGCGAGCAGTGGGACCAACTTGACGAACTGCTTGCCGCGGCCCGCCCCCCCGTCGATACCTGCTCAACATCCGCCGGCTCCGATACCTTATTTACGCGCGTCGTCACACGCGCCGTCAAAGCAGGCTGCAAGCTGCTCGAATCGACGTCGCGCATTGCGGAAGCGGCCGTACGAATGCCGGTACGCCTTGTTCCCGCGTGGCCGAGTCTCCGGTGGGGGATGCGGTTCTTTCGGCACTATCTCAAATCGGTGGCCGGTCCGTCCGCCTGGCTCTATATCGCCATTGCCGGGTGTATTATCGGATTCGTCGCGACGTACTTTACGTTCCGATTCTTGCCCAACGCCGTCTACACCAAGCCGCTGGTCATTGAAGATCTTCTGCGGTCGATGGGGTTTGCCCTCTATCGGATCCTGGTTCCGATCCTCGTGACGATCCTGATCGCCGCCCGCTGTGGAGCGGCGGTGGCGTCGGATATTGGAGGCAAAGAATACGGGCGCCAGATCGACGCACTGCGCACGCTAGGCATCCGGCCTCAGAGTTATCTGCTTACCGGAACGCTCTATGCGTTCCTGCTCGGCACGCCGTGGTTGGTGGCCATTGGTTATGCGGCATCGGCAATCACCAGCCTGATCGTGTTCTCGGCCACGCATCCCGATCGAGGCCCGTGGTTCTGGCAGCAGCATTTCCACCGAGAGTTGATTCGGCCCGGGCATTGGTTCTATACAGGCACCGCATGGTTGATGGCCAAGACGCTTTGCTGTGCCGTGGGCATCGCGTTGATCTCCTTCTTTCGTGGCGCACGCCCAAAACGGTCCACTCGAGACGTCAGCCAGGGAGTCACGACGACTATTCTGTGGAGCACATTGTACGTGCTGCTGGTCCACTTCATCTTCGCGTTTGTCGAGTTTGCCCAATAGGCGTATCGAATCCGTGGAGTCGCCCACCTCGGCCTCCAAAGACGATCGCCCTATCGACGCGTTGGTGGCTTCAGAAGCCACCCGACAAAGGCCAGGACCCCGAGCGCCAGCGCGATTGGCACCATGACAACCGCGGTGCGCGGGCGGGCCAACACAATGATTCCCAGCAACGCGAATGGGGCAACCATCCAGGGCGACATGGTGCCGCTCAGCTGGCGGACCTGCGGAAAGGCCAGCCAGATGGCGCCCAGCACCAGCCCGATGCGCAGACACATGCTCGACAACATGCTGGCCTGGCTCTCCGCCGTGCCGTAGCGCAACAGTCCGTAGACCGCTCCAGCCAGCAGCACCAACGAAAGAATTCCGAGCAAGTGGCGTCGCATGTCAGATTTGGTCCAATGTATCGATCCAGCGGACCAGTTCCTTGAGCTCGGATGCGTTCAGGTAACGCTCGGTCCCGTCCAGCACCCGCGAGATGACCGGAAAAGCCAGTGTCTTCAACGCCTTTTCCGACGACTCGACCATCGGTCGACTGCGCGACTCCTTCGAACTGACACTGTAGATCGCCAGCGGCTCGCCCGGATCGGTCGCAGGCGCCCGCGTGCGGCCCGGCAGACCGGCCGACACGGGTGCCACGCCTCGGACGACATCGCGATTCGCCAAGGCTACCAGGTAAGCCATCGATCCCCCGGTCCGGTACCCGTGAACGACGACGCGGAACGCGTCAATCGAATAATCCTTCATCACGTCGTCGACCGTTTTGCGAATGAACTCGGCTTCCGTCGCTGACCAGCGCTTTACGTCCTTCGCCTGCGGTACCACCAGAATCAAGCTCTCGGATTCGCAAATCGGTCGCCATCGATCCAACAGTTCATCCTGGTCGTAATTGCCCGGTGCATGGAGCCAGACGACCAACCCGCACGGCGCGGCAGGCGAGTAGTCGGGAGGCACATAGGCGATACACTTGTTCGTGTGTTCTGGAATCTCGACCTTGATGACCCCGGTCGGCGGCCCCGGTTGGTCGTTCTTTGCCTCGTTCACTCGCGCGTCGGGTAGATCGACCGTGGCTTGAAAAAACGTGTCGCCCAACGTCAGGCTCGCCTGGGCCGACTTGCCGCGCCGCTGGTATTTCACTTCGACCGTTTGACCGGGATCGAGACCGGAAATCTGTTCGATCAGCTGAGACGCATCAGATACTTTCTGGTCACCCGCTCCGGTCACAATATCGCCGGCCTGAAGTCCCGCTTTGGCGGCGGGTGAGGCGGGAAAGACGTAACGAATCGTCACTCCGGCGACCGTATCGGACGGGGCGCCCGTGCCGCGCATGGGCAGGAACCCGAGTCGCGGCTGCCGATAGGGATCGACCTTTTCGACGAGTTCGATCGCGGCCTTGATCCGCTGCTTATCCTTGCCTCGCTCGACGATCACTTTCAACGAGTCGCCGGCATAGTGGGGCCCCAATGCATGCCGCAACTGGGCTTGGGTGGCAATGGAGCGGCCATCGATATCGACAATCGTATCCCCGACGCGCAGACCTGCCTCCCGAGCCGGTGACTTTGCGGGGCAGGCAGCGATCGTAGCCGGCTGACTGTAAATATCCGTCCCTTTGAGCGAAACGCCAAGTAGCCCGGGCTTTAAGTCCTGACCTGCTTTCAACGTATCAAACCGTCGCATCAGATCCGCGACGGGAACCGCGAAGCCGATTCCCGAGTCATACCATTCCGACCCCGCAAACTCGCCCGTCTGCTGAGGTGAAAGAGGAACCAGTACGCCGATGACGCGCCCGTAGATGTCGATCAACGGTCCGCCATAGTTGCTGGGCGAGATTTTCGCGTCCGTCTGAACCGCCTTTCCCCAGATCCGGTTCAGGGCACTCATGATTCCGACCGAAACGTTTGGATAATTGCCCGGGTACGTCCGACCGACGGCGATCGTCCACTGGCCGACCGCCAGCTGTTCACGGGCGATCCACTCGGGCACGGTCAGCGCCTGGTTCGGGTTGATCTTCAACAATACGATCTGGCGGCTTGCGTCGCGGGCGACAATCTTCGCCGCCGTCCGTTTCCCGCCCGGCAGCGTAACCAGGATCGAGGACGGCTTGGAGGCGAAGTTGAACGTGCTGGACAAGATGTACCCATCGGCCGTCACAACCAGTCCCGTCGTCGGCGCCGTACTCGTCAGCCGGCCCTTGATCTGTTCCAGACCGCCAAGCGTTTCAATTCGCACAACACTCGGCGCGACGCGATCGATCGCCGCCCGTATGGCAGCCTCCTCGAGTCCTTCGAGCGTTTCGACCGGTGCCAGGGGCTCGGTGTTCTGAGCAACGGCGGACCGCTGCACACCTGCCAGCGACAGGAGCAGCAGCCCAAGAAAGGCGACGGACAATCGGTTCATTGCTTGCCTGGTTTTCTTGTCGTTGAAGTTAGGGACCCAAGTCGATGTCTAACAGGTCAGAGCCTCTCTGAATCGTCAGCCGGACCGGATCGATGTGATCAATGTACGAGAGTTCCTCAACCAGTTCTTTGCATGACGAGACGATGTGATCGTTGACAAAAAGGACCAGGTCGTCGGGTCGCAGGCCGGCAGCAGACGCTCGCGTGGACGATCGAACGCGATCGACGAACGGTGGCGTCTTCGCCAGGACGTCGGGAACGAGGACGATTCCCAGCGAATGGAGGGTGTGCGGGTTTGGCGGTCGACTGGCCGTTTCGTCCTGGCGTCGAGGAATGGACCGGCCTGCCAACATGCTGTCGACCGACTCGTGCAACTGGGACATGGGGATCGCGTAGTTGAGCCACGTATTATCCAGGGCATTCCGCATTTCCTTGCCCAGGAGGCCCGTAAGACGGCCCTGGCGATCGGTCAATGCGCCACCTGCCGCCCCGGGGTTATTCGTCATCGCGTCCAGAATGTAGACCTCACCGCGGTAGAGCGATTGAAACGCACCACGCCGAGCCTCCAGCTTCGAAAGAGCCGCCACGTGGCCGTGCAGAACACTGGCCGGCTCATCGCCAACCGCGATTCCAAACAGATTACTGAACGCCAACACTCGTGCTCCCGGCGTCAGCGGCACCGACGATGCGACGTCAAAGAATGGGAGTCCCTTGGCCTCGACCTTCAACAGCGCCAGTTCCAGTCGAGGGTCATGATTGACCAACTTGGCGTTGAAACGCTGGCCGTCGTTCAGGACTACGTGAATGAACTCCTCCGAGTCCAACACGTAACTCCAGACCGTCAAGATATGCCCCTCGGCTGAAATCAGGAAACCACTCTGGTAGGCTTCCAGGCCGCGCAATCCGCCCGAGCCGAAGATCTTGACGATTTTGGGTTGCACCTGGTCGACAACATTCGCGAAGCTCGACACGGCCTGACCCGCGCAGACTCGACCCGTGGGACCGCTCACCAAACGGGCCATCACCAGGCATCCGATCACACCAAGGAAAAGAAATCTTCTGAATGTCAGTCTGTGCAAAACATGCTCCACTCTTACCGGGTTGGTCGCCCGATCCACCTTACTTCCAACGGTATTGTTCCACTTCCAGGTCGGCGAACTCCGAGTCTCCGTATCGGACCTGGATCCGGTGCGGTAACAGACAGCCATCTCGCTGTTGATAATCACTCAGATAGACTTCGCAGGGGTCCGATCGTGAGTCGGGAAACAACTCGACAGCAGCCAACTCACCTGATCTGCGATCAAACGAGAAACGCGACTCGACCACGTTGCAGGTCCCGACGAGCACGTCGACCAGTCCCTGGTGGTCGAGAAGCGGTGCAGCGCCCAGATAGTACACCTCCCCAAACTGCTCGGGTCCCAGAGTCACCAACCGTTGCCACACGTGAAGGGCCGGCAGAAGGCCGCCGCTGCCGAGAGGAAACAGCTGCTGATCGAAATCCAGGCGAGTGTCCACTTTGTCGCGGCTGGCCGGAAACTGTGCCGTCAGCGTTTCGGGCCCCAACGTGATCGTAAACGGCCCGCCTCCAGCGATCTTCCCCGTGATCTCCCATACACCTTTGAGACTCGGATAGTCGCTCTTGCCGGCAAAGCTGCCCCATACACGCTGCGTATTCAACTCGTTGAAATAGAAATTGACGTACCCGTCTCGTTTCTTAATCAGCTTGGCCACCTCGGCGGGCGGTTTGGCAGCCGGACCGCCCGGCGCGTGCGGAACGGGCATCGGCGTCGGCTTCTTGTCCGGTTGATCCGGTGTTGGCGGTTCTTGACCCGGCCTCTTTCCGGGTTGGCGCGGGTCCTTCTTGGGCGTACGGGGCTGGCCGGGCGGCGTTGCCGGCTGACGTTGTACCTTGCGCAACAGTTCATCGGTCGAATGTACACCGGCCAGTCGGACCAGGGCGTCCACGCGCTCGCCCTCATGCAGGAAACTCATCGGCACACGCCACCCTTTCGGGTAGATTCCGAGCACGTTCTTGAATCCGTTGACCGTGGTGATCGATCGACCACCGAACGACAACAGCTGGTCACCATACCTCAGGCCACGGCGAAAAGCATCTGACGTATCGAGGATATTCGAAACGACGACACGCCCTTGATCGTCGGTCGCTACGGTCGCACCCAGCGTGGCATGATCAACATACCTGCCACTTTGGAGGTAGCCCAGAAACTTCTTGATCTGATTGATGGATATGGCGTATCCGACGCCCACGTTGACCCGCCCCCGTTTCTCGAACGATCCACGGCCGTTGATCCCGACCAGCCGGCCCTGTGAGTCGAACAGGGGGCCGCCGGAGTTGCCGGGATTGATGGCCGCATCCGTCTGGACGCAATCGGCATATTCCAGGAGCGTTCCGGCCGGTGGCTGGTATCGGTGAATACCGGAGACGATGCCGTACGAAACGGTCGGTTGGAAGTCGGTGGCCAGCAGGAACGGATTTCCCACGGCAAAACACCAATCACCAACTCGAAGTCGATCGCTATCGCCCAGTTCGGCGGTCGGAAAGTCCTGGCGGCCCAGCAGTTTGATCATCGCCACGTCGCCCGTCGGATCGATGCCGACGACGACGGCGTCGTACAGCCGTCCGTCGGCCATCCCGCATTTCATGAACGTTCCGGCCGGTTTGACGACATGGTAGTTCGACAAGGCGTAGCCGTCCGGGCTGATCACGACGCCCGAGCCTCCGCCACGTCCGCCGTTGGCAAACACGGCGACGGCCGCCTTGACCGCTCGGCCGATCGCCTCGACGCGACCGCGTTCGGCATCCAGAACCGCGGCAGGCGGTTCGGCCGTCAGCCGGCAGGCGAACAGGCTCGACAGGACGCAGAGAACGGCAACTTGCGTCCAGCGGCAGGCACTCGCATGTGTCATTTAATGACCCTTGCATTGCATAAATTCAAATGATCGGCCACATCCAGTGTATCACCAAAGTCGACCGTGATCCGAAGTCTCTGGACGCCCGCCACATCAAGCTCGATCGGAACCGGCTCGTCCCTTCCCGAGATCATGGCACGAAACAGATCAACCGTGGCGCGCGTCACACCCAGATGCACCACTTCCGGC
>CAYNDU010000237.1:0-4408 GCA_964395615.1 uncultured Pirellulaceae bacterium
CGCCACATGGTGCGTGGTGTTTTGGGCAACATACACGCAAGTCGCTGCTGTTCCTGACGTTAAACTGATAATGGAAACTCCAGTGAATAATCCCGGCTAAAGGCCGTAATAACCGTCAACGCGAAGGCCGGTGGCGAGTCGCACTCGTTGGACGATGGAATCGACCTGGTCGTCTGATAGGGCCGTCGCCCAGTCTTCACTGGTTGGCCGAGCGACCGTATAGATCTGGACATTCCGGATCGTGCCGCCACAAGTGATGATATCGGTCAGTCGACCAATATAGGCGTCTATTTCCGCATCGTCCGGCGGTTCACCCTCGGCGCGTAGAAACAGCGACTGAATCACGAGCGACTGCGAGCGAGCGGCCAGCAGGATATTGTCGAGGATTTGCTGAAGCGAAAAGGGGGTGCGACAAATACTCTTGAAGTAGGATTCGGTACCCGCATCGAGTTTCGCCCAGATCTGTCCGTCCGATTGATCCAGCAATCGCAGCGCGTGCTGCACGTGATCGCGATGAAACATCGAGGCATTGGTTATGAGCACGAGCGGCACGTCGGTTGCGGCATGTCTTTCTTGGACCTGCAGGCAGGCTTCGACGACCTGGTCGAAATTTCGGTGAGTCGTTGGCTCGCCGTCCCCCGAAAATGCCACGTCATTCCAACGTCGCAATTCAGCCGGCGTTGTCTGAAACTTGTCTGTGTCCCAGATTCGACCGGACGAGACGAGGTCGATCGTTTCATTCAACTCGTCAAGCAACTGAGGCAAGTCAACGAAGCGAGTCTCGACCTGAGCGACGCGATCGACCTGGCAATAGACACAGCCGAAATTACAGACCTTGTCCGGGTTCAGGTTGATGCCGATCGAGATGCCATTCGAGCGGCGGCTGAGCACGGGGTAGACGAACCGGCGTTCTTGAAACCGCCGCTGGTGTTGAGTATGCAGCGGATCGACCGACATCGGGGCACCTGGGAGGGTGGGTTACGATTCGAGGATTTTCAGTTCGGAGAATTCATCAAGCGTGACGGTCGTCAATTCCCGATCCTCTCGCCTCAGCACCAGCACATCGCTGTAGACGTGATCGTCATCATTGCGGCGATAATGCTCGCTGCGCAGCCGGCGCTGTTTTTCGACCACTTCGCCGCGCGTCGTCGCAGCCCACTGCCGAAAGCCAACCTTGACCTGGTGCGTCAGCTCAACGCGGTCTCCGACGTTGACTTGTTCGTACACTTGCAGGATATCCGATTGACTCACGATTCAATCCTCCTCCCGGAGTCGCCGTCAGGCGCCTCCAACGCCCCACCCATCTCAGGCCGTGCCTTCTTGCAGGATGATTCTACTCTACCTCTTTCGCGTCGATCCAGGACATCAGGCTCCGCAGTTTTCGTCCGACATTTTCCAGTTGTTGAGCTCGAGCCCGGCGTCTCGACGACTTGAAGGCGGGAGCACCGGCCTTGTTTTCGAGGATCCACTCGCGGGCGAATTGCCCCGATTGAATCTCGTCGAGGATTCGTTTCATTTCCTGACGCGTCTGGTCGTTGATGATTCGAGGACCTCGCGTGTAGTCACCGAATTCGGCCGTGTTCGACACGCTGTATCGCATGTAGTTGAGGCCACCCTGATAGAACAGGTCAACAATCAGTTTGAGCTCGTGCAGACACTCGAAGTAAGCCATTTCCGGCTGGTAACCGGCTTCGACGAGCGTCTCAAATCCAGCTCGGACCAATTCGCTGACGCCACCACAGAGCACGACTTGCTCGCCGAACAGGTCGGTCTCTGTTTCCTCGGCAAACGTCGTTTCAATCACTCCACCGCGGGTGCCGCCGATCCCTTTGGCGTAAGCCAGTCCGGCCTGAAACGTCTCCGGCTGACTTTCCGCGCCGACGGCGATCAGGCAGGGCACGCCACCGCCGCCTTCAAACTCGCTGCGCACCAGGTGTCCGGGGCCCTTGGGTGCGACGAGGAGAGTATCGACTCCCGCTGGAGGTTCGATTTGACCGAAGTGGATATTGAAACCGTGGGAACACATCAGGATGTTGCCCGGTTCCAATTGGTCGAGAATCTGTTGACAGTAGATGTCGGCTTGCACTTCGTCGGGCAGGAGGATGTTGACGAGGTCAGCACTTCGGGTTGCCTCGTCTAAAGGTAGCGGCTCGAAACCGTGGCTGCAGGCCAGTTCATAATTGGCACTGCCAGGTCGCTGACCGATGACCACTTTGCATCCGCTATCGCGCAGGTTTTGTGCCTGAGCATGCCCTTGAGAGCCGTAACCGAGGATGGCAATGGTTTTGTCCTTCAGTACGCCTAAGTCAGCGTCGTTCTCGTAGAAGATCTTGGCGGTCATGTTCTTCTGAATCCCCTGTTCTATTTGCTACGGATGGCTACTTATACCAGATGAGCATTCTTGGTGGGCCGTTTCATGACTTCCGATCGTCTTCCGATGAGACCGGCTGTCTCGCAGTTCTCGATTACCGTTCGTTCCGGCAAAGTCCTACGCTTTCTCTTTCTCAGTTGCTCGCCGAAGGGCACCTCCATTTCGAACCATCGCGATTCGTCCGCTACGTACGAGTTCGGAAATCCCGTAGCCTCTCATGCGGTCGATAAATGCCTCGATCTTGGACTCTCGCCCTGCGATTTCGATAACCATTTCCTCTTCGCCCACATCGACAATCTTACCCCGGAAGATCTCGACCAATTCACGGATCTCCGTGCGCGGGCCGCCAGGGTTCGCCTTGACCTTCAGCAGCATCAGGTCCCGCTCCACGTAGTCGCGAGAACTGATATCGTCGACACGGACAACCGTGACGATCTTCTCGAGCTGTTTCCGTACCTGGTCGAGCACCCGATTGTCTCCAACGACGACAAACGTCATTCGTGACAAACCCGGCTCGTCCGTTTCGCCGACGGCCAGCGAATCAATATTGTAACCGCGTGACGCTAACATCCCGGAGATGTGTGCCAACACCCCCGGTACGTTCTGCACGACCGCGGAAAGCACATGTCGCATTGCTACCAAACTCCACACGAAGGATCGAAGACACGGGCTCGATAGACGGCCGATGGTTCCCGCCCAAAGGTCCGGCAGGCAGCCATGCTGGAAGACCCGATCCGAAGGTCGACCCGCGTCGACCGGCGGCTCGCGTTAGAGAGAGATACCCCTCCAGCGGCCAGCACCGAGCAAAAGGGGTCGATTTCCCTCCGTAAACCCGCCATTCTACAGACAACGGTCGCTCTTGCCACCTCTGCGACGGACCGGGCCAGTCATTTTTCCTGCACGTGTCGGCCGTGAATCGGCTACAATTCAACGTTTTGACCTGCCGGTTGCGGCCTTCGGATTTGCCTGGGAGGTCGAATGCCGGCGTGATTCCTGGTAACCGCGTACGAGACGTTTGATACAAGGGACCAACCTCATGACGCGTCGATCATCAACCGTAAACCGACACTGCGTGGCGCGAGTTTCGGCCGTTATGGCCCTCTTGTTGGCCGGAACTTCGGTCCAGGCGCAGTCAGCCTCCGGTCGGCAATCGGCAAAGGGCTCCAAGCAATCTGCCGGCAAGAAAACCGACTCGGCCTCCGTGAATCGAGGGCAATTACGGCGATTTGAGTACAAACAGACCAGCCAGCGACCGCTCATGTTGTACGTGCAACTGCCGACGGGCTGGAAGCCGCAGGATAAGCGTCCGGCCGTCGTTTACTTCTTCGGTGGCGGCTGGAGATCAGGATCGGTCGAGCAGTTTGCACCGCAGGCCGAGTATTTCGCTCGGCGCGGCATGGTCACCGTGCGGGTAGACTATCGAGTGAAGAATCGCGACGGCGTGACTCCCATTGATTGCGTGCGCGATGCACGCAGCGCGATGCGATGGGTCCGCTCGCACGCGGACCGTCTGGGCGTCGACCCGCAGAAGATCGTCTCCTCGGGAGGTTCCGCGGGCGGCCATCTGGCGGCATGTGTCTACTTTTCGGAGGGTGTGGACGATACATCGGACGACCTCGCCGTGTCGCCACTTCCCAACGCCATGGTGCTCTATAATCCAGCGCTTAATTTGATCGCGTTAGACAAGGAACGCAGTCAGCAGTTGACGGAGATCATTGATCGTGACGCACAGCGAAAAATCTCTCCAACCTTGCATCTGACCAAGAGCATCCCACCCACGTTAATCCTCGACGGTACGGCTGATTTTCTCAACGATCAGAATCGTGAATTCGTGGACAAGGGCAAGAAACTCGGCGCACCAGTGGAAGTCTTCTGGGCGCCGGAAGCGAAACACGGGTTCTTTAACCGGTCGCCCTGGCTGGAGTCGACGACGAAGCGAGTCGACGAGTTTTTTCAATCGCTGGACTACGTGTCCTCTGAATCGAAGGTCCCGCTCCCAAAATCGCCCGCCAAGAAACGCGACCAGCGTAAGTAGGC
>CAYNDU010000237.1:4508-8542 GCA_964395615.1 uncultured Pirellulaceae bacterium
CGAAGGTCCCGCTCCCAAAATCGCCCGCCAAGAAACGCGACCAGCGTAAGTAGGCGGATAGCCATCGCCGTTTCCTCGGCCGCCCCAGGGATGGAACTCCGGCCGCAGAAGGTAAACAGGAGATCGGTATGGAAGGGCGGGCCGTCGAGTTGGGGCGCTTTCATGGGTATCGATCGCCATGACGTTTTTGCAACCAAGCCGAATCAGCGGGCGTGCGCATCTCGGGTCCTCTTCTGAGCGTACCGCTTCCGAACAAGATGCCGGATTCATTTCTTGAGGAGCCAGATGATGGCCGAGCGGCAACGCGAGATTCCCGAAGAGGATTATGCGATAAGCAAGTCGGCACCGAACCGTCGGTTTCGGGCCCCTGCCCTGTCCTATCGACCGCCTCGGAGCAAGAAGTTTCGGCCGAGGATTGGGATCATCGGTTGCGGAGGCATCGTACCGACACATCTCAAGGCCTACCGCAAAGCACGGTATCGAGTTGTTGCGTTGACCGATCCGCTCGGCGAGCGAGCCGAGGAGAAACGGGACCAGTTCTATCCCAAGGCCCGTCTCTGCCGATCGGCCGAGGAACTTCTCGGTCGAACGGATATCGACGTTGTCGATATCGCCACGCACCCGGAGGTCCGCCCCGCTCTGGTGGCGGCAGCGATTCGGTCGGGCAAGCATGTGTTGAGCCAAAAGCCATTCGTCGTCGATTTGGCTGTCGGGCGCCGACTGGTTGCCGCCGCTCGGCGCAAAGGGCTCAAGCTGGCGGTCAACCAGAACGGGCGATGGGCGCCCCATGTCAGTTACGCTCGACAAGCCATTTCCGCTGGGCTGATCGGAGAGGTAACGAGTGTCGACGTTCAGGTTCATTGGGATCATAACTGGTGCGCCGGGACGCCCTTTGACAAAGTGCACCACCTGGCCCTGTTTGATTTCGGCATCCATTGGTTTGACATGGTGCACTGCTACTTTCACGGAAAGAAAGCAAAGTCAGTGTCCGCGACGGTGAATCGTTCGAAATCTCAGAGAACGCGCCCTCCGTTGCTCGCCCAGGCGATTGTGCAATACCCTCGAGGTCAGGCATCGTTGGGATTTCGCGGCGATACGCGGTTCGGTCCGCAGGACCGTACATTGATCGTCGGAACCAAAGGGACGATCGTCAGTGAAGGACCCAACCTGAATGAACAGACGCTGACCCTGCACACATCGAAAGGAGTCGCGTCGCCCCGCCTGGTTGGCCAGTGGTTCCCCGATGGATTTGACGGTACGATGTCCGAATTGATCTGCGCCGTGGAGGAGAACCGAGAACCATCCAATTCGGCCCGCGACAACCTCCAATCACTGGCCCTCTGCATGGCCGCTCTGCGGAGCGCCGACGGTGGGGGCTGCGTTGAGCGGGTGTGAGGGTTAGGCCTAAGTGGCTGCTCGCGTCGTGTTTCAGGGCGGTGGGTGCCCCGCCACCAACGACCGGAACCATGCTCGCGACGATTCGCCGTGTGCCCTGTGCTTAAGGGCCAGTAAGACAATGACTTACGGTCTTCCGCGACCAACGTGACCCCGTCCGTTTCGGTTCCGCTTTCGACCCCACGAGTTACTGGCAAACGATATCCTGAGAGCCGCGACCGCCCGGGAGCCGGGCCCGGGTTGCTCGTAGACGACGTACCAAGAATGAACGACCCGATGCGAATAGTGCTTATCACTTGCCGATTCCCGTCGTGTGAGGACCCGCATGATTAACGCTGTTGAAATCAGTCACGTCACGAAGCGGTTCGGCCAGCACGTGGCCGTTGATGATCTGGATCTCGTTGTTCCAGCTCAGTCCGTTTACGGATTCATCGGGCCGAATGGATCGGGTAAGACGACGACCTTGCGCGTCATCTTGCGAATCTTCTATCCAGATGAAGGTCGAGTCGTGGTGCTTGGGAACGAGCACCGGCGGGCGGCCAACGATTCGATCGGCTACCTGCCCGAGGAACGCGGGCTGTACAAGAAGATGAAAGTCCGTGACATCCTCTGCTTCTATGGAAACCTCAAGGGAATGCATGATTGCCGGCGCGAGGTGGACCAATGGATCGAGCGACTTGATCTGTCCGACTGGGCGAATCGAAAAGTGGAGACTTTGTCGAAGGGAATGTCCCAGAAAGTGCAGTTTATCGCCACCATCGTTTCTCGGCCCAAACTGGTTATCCTGGACGAACCATTCAGTGGACTCGATCCCGTGAATATGGAGGTTCTGAAAGACGCAGTGTTGAGTTTGCGTGAACAGGGCTCAACCGTCATTTTCTCGACACACGACATGGATGTTGCCGAACGAATGTGCGACACGATTTTCATGATCTACAAGGGACAGAAAGTTCTTGATGGGACGCTCGATTCGATCCAGAACCAGTACGGTAGCGACACCATCCGACTTCGCATGCCCGACCTGAAGGGGCAACTGACCGGACTGGCAGGTATCCAGAAAGTCAATGATTACGGGCCCTACAAGGAGCTGAGACTGGCAGCCGACGCGGATCCACAGAGTGTATTACAGCAGCTGCTGCCACTGGGCACTGTCGAGCACTTCGAACTGGCACGACCGTCGCTGCATGACATCTTCGTCAGAATTGCCGGTCCGGAAACTGAGAATGCCGAGGAGCCCCTTCATGAATAAGATCATCGTCATTGCACGACGCGAATATCTGGCCATGGTCGCAGCGAAAGCGTTCTTGATCAGTGTGGCTATCATGCCGGTGTTCATGATGGGCGGGGCCATCGTGCCTAATCTGCTCCGAAACCAGGTCGATACCAAGGATAAGAAAATTGCCGTCATCGATCAGTCGGGCCAGTTGCTCGAATCACTGGAAGAATCTGTGGCCGTCTACAACAAACATGGTGTCAAGAATCTCGAAAACGACAAGCAGGTTCGCCCCAGGTATCGCCTGGTCGAAATCGACGAGCGTCCTGTGACCGACAAGCGGCGACTGGAACTTTCGGACCAGGTTCGAGCGGGAGAATTAACGGCGTTTGTCGAGATTCCTGCCGATGTGCTGCAGGTCCCGGATAAAGGAAACACGACCGTCGTTGCGTTCTTTGCCGAAAATGCGGCACTCTCCGAAGTTAAGAACTGGTTTGCCGCGACCGTCTCGAGTCTCGTGCAAACACGACGTTTGAAAGATGCTGGAATCAATCCGGATACCGTTGCCGTGTCTCAGGCGATCAGGGTGGAAGGCCGTGGTCTCTTCGATCGAGATACGACCGGAAAGATCAAGAAAGCTCAGCAGTCCCAGGAAATCATGACGATCCTGCTGCCTTTGGGAATCATGATGTTCATGTTTATGATCATCATGATGTCTGCTCAGCCGATGCTCGAAAGTGTTCTTGAGGAAAAAACGAATCGCATCGCCGAAGTTCTGCTCGGCTCCGCCACACCGATGCAGATCATGGGCGGAAAACTGTTCGGAAATGTTGCCGGATCGCTGACCGTCGCTACGATCTACCTGGCCGGAGCCTACGGGCTGGCCAAATACAATGATGTCTTGGATGTCGTGCACTTTGATATTCTCCCGTGGTTCCTCGTCTTTCAAGTGCTGGCCGTGTTGATGTTCAGTTCGATCTTTATGGCCATCGGAGCCTCGGTGAATCAACTCAAGGAAGCGCAAAGCCTGTTGCTTCCGGTCTGGATCCTGGTCGTCTTCCCACTGTTCATCTGGCTCAATATCGTGCGCGAACCGAACGGCGATTTTGCCACGTGGTTCTCACTCGTTCCGCCTTTCATTCCCATGCTCATGTGCCTCCGCATGGCCTCGTCAACGGCCGTCCCGCTGTGGCAACCGATCGTCGGCCTCGGCATCATGATCGTCGTCACCTTTATCGCCGTGTTCCTTGCGGGACGTGTGTTCCGAATTGGGATCCTCATGCAAGGTAAAACACCCAAATTGACCGACCTGATTCGTTGGGCGTTGACCGGCTGATCCTGACAGCGATGGCACGCTCCCGTCTCCAACGCGCAGCGGAGGTAAAGGGGTCAGGAGTCAATTGTGCGAAGCACCCTACGGGCCGTT
>CAYNDU010000238.1:0-8541 GCA_964395615.1 uncultured Pirellulaceae bacterium
CGCTCAAGAATCTCCAGCGGCAGGTCCCGGAGCCTTCCCGGCCGAGTCCGGCTCGGCGGGTCCGATCTTCAGCAAGATCTGAGCCACACGCATCCGGCTACCGTCAAATTCCTGCCGATGCTGCTCAAAATACCGTTCCAGATTCTCGTCTGTCAGGTATCTGTCCAGGCACCGCTGCCAACTGATCTGCCAGACCGTCCTCTGCCGCAAACTGCTACGACTCAACTTGAGCGCCCGGCAGTAATCGTCGAGTGTCTTTTCCTGCCGTTCCAGTTGAGCTGCCAACCTGGACAGCGCTAGATCGGTCTCCTGGTCGGTGGCCGCTTCCTTCCTTCGGCGCAGTCGGATCAGCACGAGTTGTTGGCTGACGAGTTCGTCCAGGGCCGCCGCTTCGATCAACGGCCGGGCGTCTTCGGCTATCTCACTCTTCCGCAACATCTTTCGTACCATTTCCTGGACCCGATCGCGACCGATTACGTGATCGTTGACCTGCGCCACGGCCGAGGATCGATCGGGAATCGCCGGATCGGTGGCCGGATCAGCCGGCGGCTGACACCAGCACGCGTCGGAAGCGAGCACCAAGCTGAACAGGAAGATGGTCAGACGGATGGCGTCGAGTCGGCGTTGAGTTTTCGTTGCACCTGTGGAGTTCCGGTACGACACGGGCATTAGCTCTCACAATCGGGTGGTTACGGAAGAGCGATGTTTTGGAGCTCGAACTTAATCTCTTGGCTCAAGAGTAACGCAGGCGTCTTATAGACGAACGAGTAACTGGAAACGGGCCGATCGATTACGAACATATAAGCAATCGCGAATTCACTTTCGCGCCGCTGAAGGGATTGATAACCGCCCTGTTCGACGCGATGACCGTCACTGTCGAGCAGATAAGCGTCGTTGCGAAACATCCACCCCCGGTGGGATTCCAAAGCGTTGGCCGAATCCTCGTAACGGCAACTGACGCGAAACTCGTAGACATCTTCATTTTTCCGAATGTCCTTCAATGTCACGGTCACACCGGCCCTTCGCTGCTCGACGTTCTTCGTGCCAACAAGCCGCTTGAACGTGAACGTTTCCAGAGGTCCGGCCATGGTGGCCAGCATCGTTCCCTGAAGAGACTTCAGGCTGCGAGCCGCCCGATCCGGAAGCGGCAACGGGAGGTCGACGTGAGTTAGTGGCATGTCACCCTCTACCGACGCAGTCAGTGAACCGGCGGGTATCGGGGCCACAACCGGGCGCCCCTGATCGTCAGTTGCCCGCAACTCCTTCAGGGGAAAAGCCAGTGAGATCGGAGTAACCCGTGGCTCCCAACAGACGGCCAGCCGCACCCTGAGACTTCCATCCCCGTCACGCTGCAAGTCACGAACGCCAACCGTCTGCATCGGCTCGAACCGGAACGGGCCCTCATAACCGGCTCGGCCATAGCGTCTCAAAGACGGAACAACTCGCGGGACGATCTTGAGCGTCTTGTCTTGACTCGAATAGAGATCGACGGTGCAGGAGGTCGCGTCGAGGATCTGGTCGAGGGCCGACCAGAACGGCTCGTCCGGACCGAGAGCTTTCACAATGCCGGAACAGTCGGGATCCAACAGGAATTGGTTCTTCGTTTGACTTTGAATTTCTTCCAACGCCTGCGCCAGTGCCATGTCCGATTGTAAATTCACAGTGGATGCGCCGAACGCCTGGCGAACCAGGGCAAGTTCCAACTCCCGTCGCACGCGCGTCAATCGCTCACGTACCTCAGGTGAACGAACCGTGCCGGCATCGGGAAGCAGAGGAAGAATGCGAGGCCCCATTGCGATCAGGGCCTGTTCGCTCGCTTCCCGGACCTTCAGCAAATCGTCGTCCAGCTCGCGTATCTTGCGAGCGACGGCCTTTTGGGTATCCGCATTATCGGACGAGGCTGAGCTGGAGGGGGCAACGCCGGGCGGGGCCGCAGGCGTGGACGGACCCTGCGGGAAAGCCAACGAGGTTAACAGTAGTACTGCCCAACCGCTCATCCGAAAATCTCTCACATACAACCGGCGAACTCTCCGGCGTCTACTGCGTGCTGGATGACAAGACAAACCGATTCTGTCATTGTAACCACTGGCGGACGAATCTGACAAACGGACGCCCGTGGTGTCACACCGGTGCAATTACAGCGGTTGTATCGGATAACCGCTCCGAAGACCGGGTCACGTCCTGACTCCGTTTCGTAGTCTACGATTAGATAGCGGGGCGGCGACTGGGAAACGGGTCTGCAGTCGATCACCTCTGCCGCCCCGAATGTTGAATCTCAACTTCCTCACCGCCAACCGCCGCCGGGTCCCTACGCATGCCGTCACTGATCGCCGCAAGTCGTTCCGAAAACTCCACCCGCTCAACGTGCGGCTTCCAATGGTTCCGACACGTCACGTCGGTCATTGTCCGACTGATCATGGGCCCGCCATGGCATCCCGATCCTCGAAGGGCGCGGAACTCGCAATACAGGGCGAACATCCGTTGTCAGGCGTTCCTTGCGGCCATCGCCTTCCTCGTGCCGACCTTGTGGTCCGTCGCGGCAACCGATGTGTTGGCCGGAGACCCCAAGTCACAACCGACGCTAGAGCTGACAGTACGAGGGCGCGCGATGGAAGGAACCCCCGTCGCCTGGTCGGCCCAAGAGGTGCTTTTCCTGGAACGTAACGGCGTAATGCAGCAGTTTTCGGCCGGGCTGGCACGGGAATACCATCAGACTTCCGTTCGATTTCAGCCTTTTACGCAGAGCCAGATGCGCGGCGTTTTACTTCGGGAATTCGGTCGCAACTTTGAGTGTTCCGGCACGGGCCACTACCTGGTAGTCCACCCGGCCGGACAACGCGATCTGTGGGCGAACCGTTTCGAGAACCTCTATCGTTCGTTCTCGCACTACTTCGTCGCGCGAGGGTTTAACACCAGTC
Organism: uncultured Pirellulaceae bacterium; assembly: GCA_964395615.1. GTDB lineage: Bacteria > Planctomycetota > Planctomycetia > Pirellulales > Pirellulaceae > CAYNDU01. The sequence continues at coordinate 2,919 of CAYNDU010000238.1, forward strand.
AACCTGTGTTCCCTCTGGTGGCCGTCGCGTTGCCGACTCGCGAAGCGTTCGCCCAATACGCTCAACGACAAGGGGGCCCCACCGACCCTCGCGTACTCGGCTTCTATTCTCCACGGTCCAATCGCATCGTGTTGTATGACGTGACTCGGGGCCGAGCGGATGATGAATCCTGGTATGTGAATGCCGAGACCATCATCCACGAAGCCACGCATCAGATCGCATTCAATACAGGTATCCACAGTCGTTATGCCAACCCACCCCGTTGGCTGGCCGAGGGGCTGGCGATGATGTTCGAAGCACCGGGCGTCTGGGATCCTCGACACTTCCCCAATCGGGAAGATCGCATCAACAAGGCGCGGCTGGGCCGGTTCCGGAAGTTTCTCTCGGCCGAACTCAACCCAGGCAGTCTTCGGTTGATGATCGGCAACCCCGACACGTTTTTCCGTCACGCGCCCGGCGTAGCGTATGCCGAGGCGTGGGCGTTCACGTTCTTCCTTTCAGAGCAGGAACCGTCCCGACTCATGAGGTTTTTCGCCGTCACGGCAGACCGGGAGCCGTTGAGAAAGTACGGCGAGCAGGAGCGTGTCAAGGAATTCACTCAGATCTTCGGCGACAACTTCGCTCAGCTTGAATCACGGCTGGTTCGATTCGTGTCGGCACTTTCGCCCGCTCGCCCGTGAGCACTCTCGCTCATCGCCCTCTTGCGACAGGGCGTGAATCTCGCGTTGTCTCACGCGTCAGCTCCTGACAATGCGAGCCTCGCGGCGCCGGTCGACCTCGCGCAGTCGCATCTTGCGCAGGCGAATCTGAGTGGGCGTGATCTCAACGAGTTCGTCGTCTTCGATGTACTCGAGCGAGGCCTCAAGCGACATGCGTCGCGGTGGTTTGAGAATGATATTCTCATCGTTACCGGCCGCACGCATATTGGTCAACTTCTTCTCACGAGTTGGGTTCACCGTCATATCGTGTTCACGAGCGTTTTCGCCGACAATCATGCCCTCGTACACTTCGTCACCCGGTCCGACAAACAACTCCGATCGCTCCTGCAGTCCGGCCAGACCGAACGCAACCGACCTTCCTCCGCTATTCGAGACCAGAACGCCATTGGAACGACGTGGCACCTCGCCTTCCGCTGGACCATAATCAGAGAATCGGTGGTGCATCAACGCTGTACCTTGCGTTGCGTTGAGCAGGTAAGTTCGCAGGCCAATCAACCCGCGAGCCGGAATCCGGAAGGTGGCACACGTGTAGGTGCCGCGCGGATGGATCTGCTCCAATTGTCCCCGCCTCTGGCCGACAGCCTCCATCACGCGCCCGAAATGCTCGTCAGGCACCTCGACATTCAAGGATTCGAACGGTTCCAGCTTCCGCTTGCCTTCGGTCCGGTAAATGACGTGCGGCTTGCCGACCGAGAGTTCATAGCCCTCGCGGCGCATCGTCTCGATCAACACCGCCAGGTGCAAAACTCCGCGCCCCGCCACGGCGAACCCGTCGATACCCTGCATCGGGCTGACGCGCAGCGCCACATTTCGCTCCAATTCTCGATAGAGTCGTTCTCGCAATTGGCGACTGGTAACGAACTTGCCGTCCCGACCGGCCATCGGTGACGAATTGATTGTAAAAACCATTTCGAGCGTCGGTTCGTCGACAACCAGGCGAGGCAAGCCCACCGGTCGATCAGGATCACAAACGGTGTCTCCGATTTCGACGTCTGTCATTCCGACGATCGCCACCACGTCACCCGCCTCGACCCGATCCACCTCGAACCGATCCAGTTCTTGACATACCATTCACGACGAGACCTCGGCCGGCATGAATGAACCGTCCGCCCGGGAAAGTGCCACCCGGCGCCCACAATGCAGACTCCCGGAAGCAATACGGCCAATTGCCACTCGACCCACGTATTGCGACCAGTCGAGAGTCGTCACCAACATTTGTAGCGGGGCGTCAGGCTCGATCTCGGGCCCAGGGATCTTCTTGAGCACGAGGTCCAGGAGCAGCTCCATCGAATGCCCTTCTTGTTCGGGATCATTCGTCGCATAACCTCCCTTGGCCGTCGTAAAAATGAACGGCAAGTCGGCCAGATGATCTTCTCCGGATAATTCCATGACCAGCTCAAACGTTTCATCCAGCACTTCGTGTGCCCGCGCATCCGGCCGGTCGATCTTGTTCACGACAATGATCGGCTGCAGACCGCAAGCCAGAGCTTTGGACAGCACGAACCGAGTCTGCGGCATCGGCCCTTCGGCAGCGTCGACGAGCAACAAGGCACCGTCGGCCATCCGTACAACACGTTCAACCTCGCCCCCGAAGTCCGCGTGTCCCGGTGTGTCCACGATATTGATCTTCACCCCCTTATGGGGCAACGCAATGTTTTTCGAGACGATCGTAATGCCCCGTTCGCGTTCCAGGTCATTCGTGTCCAGAATCTGCTCGCCTTGCAGTTGAGCGTCACGAAACTGACCGCATTGGCGCAGCAGACAGTCGACCAATGTCGTCTTGCCGTGGTCGACATGAGCAATGATCACCAGATTTCGAATATCGTCGCGCCGCACGCGACACCTCGCCGGAGACTCGGTCACCATGAACATCCGCCCGTACACTTCCTGAAGGAAAACCCAAAAGCCTAGCGGTTTCGCTCGGGGTCGGCAAGTCGCACGCCGGTGGGGAACGACGGTTGGGAGCCGGGCTCGGACCGATTCAAGAACGGACCCTTTCCCCGTTGATCGCGACGGATAACCGGCAAAACTGGTCGTTTGCACGGCAAGTTCGTCGATTGGGCAGCGAACAACTAGCGATTTGACCCCGGGTAATGTAGCTTATGGTGTGCATCGGCGGTTCCGATGGACCTTTCGTTTTGTATGGTGGGACGAGTTTGCCAGGAGACAATAATGAACGCGCATTCGTCGGCCGGTGGCGGTTCCGATCCATCTTCCAATGATTCCATGCTCATGATGCCGCTCAAGATCCTTGCGTGGCCGTTTCTTTTCGTTGCCAGACTCCTCTACAAGCACTGGTTCAGTTACTTGATCGGCCGAGTTCTGCGCGATGAAAACCGAGTCTACAGTATCAAGTTCATCTGGTACGGTGACTCGGTCTACCTTCACCCCATGATCTGGGGAAGCGTGATCCTCTTCTTCGTTTGCAAGAGCGATACGATCAACGCCGGATGGCCGCTCTTCATCTGGTTCGTGCTCCTGTCCCTTTGTTTCCTGACGATCATGTACAATTTCAACATCCTGAAAGGATCGATCCTTGCTGTTTCAGTCGTTGCCGTCTTCGGTTTGGCCTACGTTGCAAACAGCGAATGGGATTGGAATCCGCTGCGAATGTTGTCAGATCACATTGTCTGGCTCAAGGCCGAAGTAACGCCGGGGTTCTATGTGGCCTCCGCGTATATTTTCTCGCTGTTAATTTGTGGTGAAGTCTTCAAGTCGTGGTTGTTCAATCGCGTCGAGCTGGACGAATCGTACGTGTATGAACATCGGTTTTTGCAGAGTACAAGCCGAGAACCGATTTTTGCGCGTGGACTGAAACGGGAAACCAAAGACCTGTTAGAGCTCTTGATCCTGGGTGCGGCCGATATTCAGTATCGCACCAAGTCAGGAACGAAACGGTTCAAGAACGTACCGGGTGCCTCGCTGGGGCTCGGCACAGCGATCGACTCGATGCTGGATTACCGGCGCAAAGGACAGATCAACCTCGAGAAGAAGGGCCAGGACAACTCTGACCAGGCACGTCTTTCGGACGCCATGCATGACATGGCTGACGGAACGTATGACGACGGAATGGATGATGATATGGGCGACGACGGCGATGCGGGCGATCTTTCCTGATCTCATGCATATTGGTCTATGACTCACGGGCACTAGCGATCGTAATGGGAGCACTCTGGAAGCTCCGAGGCCGGACGATGTTGGGACGGTCGATTCCTGAATGACCGTTGCCCAGACATTGGCTCGACATTCTGTCGGGCCGCGCGCAAACTCTGCGTTCTGTTTGAAAGCGCGTCCTGACCACATCGTACATTGCGTCGCGTCATCCGCTTGACATTCGGGATTGGGCCCTTTCGAAACGTGGGCCCGATTTGCGAGTCAGGTCTAGTCCCCCCGATCCCCAGGACCACTGTCCTGCGTCGACAAGAACGGGTCTAATCCGGATGGTGGTCGAGCCAATTGCCCCAGAACCCAATTGCCCTGGAACCCGATTGCCCTAGAACTTGGAGTAGGACCATGTATCTGAAATCACCGGCGTGTCGCGTTCTGATCCTGATATTGGTCGCCCAGTTCATTCCCCTATCGGCTCACGGGGCCCCACCGCAGGAACCTGGACGAGCCGTGCCGGTACGTCCGGCGAAGCCGGACTGGACGATGGAACAGGCGTTGGAGCAGTTGCGGCTCTATCCGCGTGACACGTATTTGCAATATGCCCTGTTGCGACTTGCCGAACGTGAAGGCCGCGTCGACGAGGCACGCAGACAGATCGAGAGCGGAACACGCAATCGGAACTGGCGTCGAGGGCGGACCGAGCAGGTCGATCTGGTCCGCATGTTTTCCGGATCGCTGGCTGTCCAGGAGAGTCTCCAACTCGACACTCTCGCCGGACGGAACCGGGACGGATCGACACGCGTTGAACCGCCAGCTTCCGAACAGGCCGCAACCGTCCCCATCACATCCCTCGACGGACCAAAGGTCAAGAGTCACCCGTGGGAAGAGATGCTGGCGGGGAGGAAGCCGGACGTCGCACGCCTTGCCAGATCCGTGCCATGCGATTTCTATTACATCGAATTCCATTCGGTCAACAAGCTACTCACGCTGCTCAAACAGGGGGACCCCTGGGGATCGCATCTGTTCAGTCAGACAGTCCAGAAGGCATATCGACATGGCGTTCGCGAGAGGGTCATGGGCCAACTGGCTGTTGAAACCAGCGAGTTGCTCCAACCGTTTTACGATCTGGCCGTTTCCGATTTGGCCGTTGCGGGGAGTGACCTGTTTGCAACGTCGGGCAGCGACATCACGCTGCTCTTTCAGATTCGCCAGCCGGCGATCTTTCGAGCTCAAATGGAGGCCATGCTGTCCAACGCCATGAAGTCGGTGCCCGGTAGCCGTCGTAGCGAAGGAACGTATCGGTCGCCGAAGCGAAGGTCTACCGAGCCTTTGAATCCGAATACAGCGAATACTGGCGGACCTTTTTCGATCCGATTGTGATGCGAGTGCAGGTGACACCCAAACGGTATCGCGTCGAGACGATTATTCTGCCGCTCATCCACAACTCACTCTATGGCGGCCTCTCAATGGTGCTCGGCGGTGAACCCGAGGCGATCGACTTGCCGCCTGTGCCGAATCGTTCGATCTTCAGCGCAGGTTTCAAGTGGAATAAGGAGCGGCTACTCGAGCAAATAGGCTGGAATCCACCACCGCAACGGACGCCCGTGGATGCAATTCGCAGAGAGCAACGTGTTTCCCTTGCCAATCGCCTGAAACAGATTGGCCTGGCCATCCACAACTACCACGACACACATCGAACATGGCCCGGTCAGGCCAATTTTGACCAGGAAGAGCGCCCGCTGCTCAGCTCGCGAGTCCATCTGTTGCCGTACATGGGACTCTCGGGACTCTACGCG
>CAYNDU010000239.1:0-8533 GCA_964395615.1 uncultured Pirellulaceae bacterium
ACGTCAAGATCGCGCTGAATACGTCCACCTAAAAAAAGCCCGTTCCTGCACCCGACAACGTCGGGAACAGGGGAATTCGACCTCGGCCTGGGGCTTCTTAGGCGGCGAACCGGATTCTCGGGCATCGAAGCGGCTGGAACCTCGAGGGGATAAGAAGAGGTCGGGAGGATCCGCGGGATGGACCGCCCTTGGGACGACGGGGTCTCGGACGGTTTGCGCGCGGCGAATGTGCCCTTGCCTAGCGACGAGGACCGAGCAATTCAAGTCCCCGGATTGCCGGTTGTTCGGACGTGACTCCGGGAGAATCCGGCTGCATGATCACCGAGACCCGGCGTGACGGAACTTTTCTACGAGTGTCACTCTCAGACAGAATGGTCGGCGACTCGACGGCCCGTTCGGTTTGCGTCCAGTGCACGAACCGATCTGGCGACTCCCAAGCGTGTCGCACCATGACGCATTTAATTTCCTCAAATGTCTCGGGATCATCATGCAACCGCTGGTGAGACGTGTGGACCAGACGCTCGGTCGAAACTCCCGGGTGCCGAGCGCTATCGACGGCGACAATTCCGTCGGCCGGACCTTGAAGTGGACTGGGGAGGCCCGTGCCGATTATGTTGTGCATTTGCAATTCCGGGCCGGGGCAAAGTCCCTGGAGCGATTGAAGCAGGCAACTTGACGGGGAGAGCATGTCAATGCTGGTCGGAATACGGCGTTCGACTTCCGGCGTGAACACGCCGGGGTTGTTATTCATAAGCACACGGTGTTCGATGATCTGCTGTGTTGACATCTGGATGCAATGCGAGGCAGTCTGTCCGATTGCGTTTCCGGCCGTCATCGCGCCGTCATGGGGTGTTCCCATAAACGCTACACGGGAAACGAACGGTAGCGGCTCGAAGTAGAACAGATCGAATAGCCGCTGGCGTTGTGCGTCACTCGTGCGCAACTGGCCGATTGGCCGGTTCGCGACCGCTCGCCAGATCGTATCGCCGCTGCTGGTGACCTGGAGTTTGGCGATCAGCCCGCCCATGCTGTGCCCTACCAGCATCATGTTGGACATGGCGGAATCTCGGTGGTCGGGGTCGAATGTCGAGATCGTGGCCGAAAGTTCTCGGCGCAGCACGGCGGCCGACTCGAGAAACGGTGCACCGGTCGGATAGCGGTAGGCCCAGATTTGAAAGCGATCGCGAAGTTGTTTGGAGGCCATGATTTCGTTGGCAAGGTCGGCCCAAATCACGGGGGACGAATAGAATCCGTGTACAAAGACGATCGGATACTTTCCCGGCTGGTATGGCTCGAGCATGAACAATTGCCCCTTCGTCTCCGGATCGTCCGGTAGCCACAATCCGTCCCACGCGTTGTAGCTGCGCCGGCGGATCATCGCCTCAAACGGGGCAGACATGTCCGAGGCCAATTCGACGTCGCGGCGATTCACTCGGACCTTGGCGATTCTCAACGGGTCGTAGAATTCTACCGAGCCGTGCGAATCGGGTGCTCCGAGAGGTGATGCCTGGCCGGCCATGGCGGCCAGGCTGGGGCGCAACACGACCGTGGCCGCAAACGGTGTTACCGGCAAATGAAATCTCTCGGCCTCTGAATGTTGGCGCTCGATCACAACCGGCACGCCCAGTCCGTTGCACCGATAGTGATTGACCAACTTGCCGTCGACCAGCCCCGTGTCGATATTGAGAAGGTTGAAATCGATCGGCTTCCAGACAAATCCATGGTAGTTGATCGGCAGCAGAATCGGTCCGGTCGGCGTCATGACTTGCAGGCCACGGCTGGCGTCCAATCGGCCGAACTTCTGCCCGGCGGCCATCAGTCGCCGAAGGGCCGCATGATAAACGTTCCAGGCCGTTCGATAGGCCGGCTCAAGGGTGGCGCCTTGACGTCGCACGAAATTCCAGCTGAAGGCGACCGCTTCAAAATACAGATCAACACTTGTGGCCGACCGGACTCGTTCCTGTTCAATGCCCGCCGACAAGGCGCGGGCCGCCATTTGGACGCCCAGTGTCGGGTTGTCGAGCGCGATGAGAGCTGCCTGTCGTGGTTCGTCGGCCATCATAACGCTAGGGCGAGGCGCGTCCCGGCGCCCACGGCACAAGGCCGTTCGCACTGCCGGAATGACCGGCTGAGGTCGCAGTGTCTGGTAATAGACGTCGGCTGCCCGCGCACTCAGGCGACCTCGCATGATGATCAGCGCGAAAAGGAAGAGGACGTATTGATTTCGACGTTGGCGGGCGTTCGGCATGCCTCTCCCTTTGCAAGTCACGCAGAAGTCCTACATCTCGACCTCAAGGGTCCCGCAGGATGCAAAAAGGGCAACCTACGCATCCACCCATATCGACCTGCCCAAGCGGGGATCCGATAAAGTCTAGGGACTGGTGAAGAAATGACGGCTTGGCGCGACCGATTGAGCCGGCTGTAACGGTTCGCCGAGTCATCGGCGGCGGGTCGGGTTGCGCCGACCCATGCAGTGGGAGACGGCTTTCAATTTGCTCGGACCGCAACGGTCTCCAGAACGCGAATTTCTCGCTGTTGAAGGAGTCGGCCCTGGGCCGGGAGCACTCGTCGGTAAATCCAGACGATCAAGGCCAGTTCGAGCAGTGACCCGACCAGATAGAGAGGCAGGATGGAAATGGACGTCAACTGCGTGGTCAGGACTTCGAGGCCGTAGGCCGCAAAGGCGGGAATCAGGACGACGGGAGATGTGGAGGCAACGAAAATGTGGATCAGAATCGTCGCGAACCTCATCTTTGCCGGCTTCGTCGAACCGGGCGTAATACCGAACGGAGCCAGCGCGCTGACCAGGTTGCCGATGAGGCAAGAGATCAAGAACGCATTAATGATTTGAGCGAACGTTGCAAGTAGATGCGTGATGTGTAACGGAAAGAAGATCTGTATGACAACGGTCACGACCGCCGGAACTCCGATGGCCAGCGGCGCTACGGACAGATTCTTGCCGAGCAGGATTCTGGATCGATCACACGGAGACAGAATGAACGCCTTGAAACCACCCCGGTCATATGCGAACGCATTGGCCGTTAATTGAACGAAGCAAAGAAGTGAGAGACTGATGGAACCGAGCGCCAGCAACGGACGCATGAGTTCGGGAACGGCTCGCTCCCGACCTGTCAAGAGCATCGATCCGAAGACGATCATGAGGATAAACGGTGTGGCCAGCAGTGTTTTTCCCTCTGGACCTCGAACCAGACATCGAAACGAAGCCAGCGCGACCGCGGCCGACGAACCCGGTACTCCGGGCAGTTCCTTTTCCAGGAAGTTCTTCTTGTGCGCCCCCGATTCCAGTGGTGCGTCGGAGGAACCAACCTCAACCGGCTGCGCGGTCAGTTTCTTTGCCGAGTGTTTGCCTCGATAGACGCTCAGCGTCGTGCTGTACGTACGGCGGAGGCTGATGAACCCGATCCCACCGGCTCCGAGAGTGCCGAGCAGCCCTGCCCAGATGCTCCCCTGTACAGCGCGCCAGATTCCATAGGGGAGCCACCCGATCGGAAGAACTGCGTTGGCCCTGCGGCTCCATTCAAGGGCCAGCTGGTACTGATGATCGCGATGTTGTCGAGTCTTCGCCTCTCTGGTTGTCGACAATTCCTTGCTCTTCTCTTCGAATTGTTCGGTCGTGATTTCATTCCGAGCACGTTGCTGCTGGAGTTTGTCCATGGCAACCACGTATTCCTGCCTCGCCGGGTTCTTGCGGTTTCTCAGCACGGTTAAGTTGAGCAGGTTCGGCAGCTGAACAACCAGGATGAAAACGACCGTGACAATCGCAATGATGGTGCGTCGTCGTCGCTTGTTCAGCATCAGCATGTGCAACCAGCCTCGGAATTGGTTGGTCAACGCGGTAACCATCAGCAGAAATGCCGCCAATAAGGGCAGCACGATCAGCATGCGTAGACCCTGAGTGAAGATGAGCGCGACGACAAGACCGAGGGAGAGTGGCAGAAAGAACAACAGGCTGAGGGAAAGAAGCGAGGAGAGATAATTCAGAAAGAACGCTCCAAAAAGGGACAAGGGAAGATGCAGCAATTTGTCCAAGGACAGTACTTCGCTTCGCTGCAGTTCCGTGATCAGCCCGATCATCCAGAAGAACAGAAAACCGACGACGAGGCCGTCCCATACGAGCATCCACTGATCCGCATCCAGCTTGCGGAGAGCAAGAACTCCGACCAGTAACGCGACGAGAAACGAGACGGCGATCCCAATTGCAGCAAAACCGGCAATCAAGGCGCCCAGAATCATGTTCAGGACGCCTCCTTTCTTCCACTGGTTGACCTGCAGTCGCCAATTCAACCAGACAATTGCCTTCAGGTGATTCCAGTTCACTCTGACTCCTCTGCCGGGCCAGGAGTCTCGTGATCCGTTACCAGATGATCCACCGTCGCCGCTTCCGAAATCGTGTCCGCGATCGGAGAGGATTCGGCTTCCAACCAGGTGAGTCGTTGATGGGCATCGTCAGAGTCGCCTACCATTTCCAGGAAACGCTTCTCCAACGAACTGCCGCGTTGCAGGTCGGACAATGATGATTGTTCGACCAGTTTTCCATCGGCGATGATTCCGACGTGTGTGCAGAGCCGTTCGACGATTTCCAAAACATGTGATGTCAGGAAGACGGTGGAACCTCGCGACACATATCCCATGAGGACGTCACGAATCACTCGTGACGTCACGGCGTCGACGCCCTCAAACGGCTCGTCCAGGAAGAGCAGATCGGGGTTCGGTAACAGGGCTGCGGCAAATGCGAGCTTCTTGCGCATACCATGTGAGAACTCGAGAGCCAGTTTCTTCTCGTCCGATTCGAGACTCAGCAGAGTGAGTAGTTCGTCAATCCGTTGCCGAATCGTCTCTTTCGGAAGTCCGTACATGCGGCCGATAAACACCAGATACTCGCGTGCCGTCAAATTGTCAAACAGAGCCAGGTCTTCCGGAAGGACTCCGATCCGTCGTTTGACCTGAAGTGCATCGGACGATTTGAGGGGATTGTAGCCCAGGATGGATATCGTCCCCTCGCTCGGCGCCAGCAGAGTGGTCAACATCTTAATGGTCGTCGATTTGCCGGCCCCGTTGGGGCCTAGAAAGCCGTAAAACGTGCCGGCTTGTACCGACAGATCGACGTGATCGACCGCACAGAAATCGTCGAAAAAACGGGTGAGCCCAGCCGTCTCGATCGCCAAATCCGCCATGCCCGTGTTCCTGGAAGGGAGACAAGAAATCAAGAGCCGGATTAAGAAGAGCATCCACGTTCATGCTGCCGCTCGCCGACGTCGACTGTAGTATCCAACGTCAGTAGATCGGGGTCAACTGCTAAACGCCGGCGTTTCCTCGAGTCCTGCAATCGAAGCAACTGCCCGTTCGACGTGTCGGCCGGCAATGGCCCAACGGAAGACCTCATCGTACAACCGGAGTGTATCGGCGGTTCTCGCACACGAAAGACCGGAAGGAGGCCGCGGGAGAATCGAGATCGTATCGTATGAGGTCATGAAGCCGACTAGAATGATTGGCGGGATGTAACGCGACAATACTATGGCGAACGATGCGGGGAGATCACCATGATGGGTCGGCTGCGAGGTGTCGTGTTTTTCGCTCTTTGCGTGTTAAACACGGTGGGAACGGACGTGTTAAGTGGTGCCGAACCGGCCAGGCCGACGAATCTGCTGCTGATCACGGCTGACAACCTGGGCTACGGCGACCTGGCATGTTACCGATCCGTCTCAACCATTCGCACTCCCCATCTGGATCAGCTGGCGCGCGAGGGCGCTCGACTTACCAGCTTCTATACGGCTTCGTCCACATGCACGGTCTCGCGAGCATGCTTGTTGACCGGGCGAATCGCCCAACGCCATCGGTTGATGGATCAATTAGTCAGTGTCGAAGGAAACTACGATATCGGACTGAACCATCGAGAGATTCTCATACCCCAGATTCTGAATGCGGCGCCAACACCGTATGCCACCGGTTGCTTCGGAAAGTGGAATATCGGATTTGCGAAAGGGTCGCGGCCTCTGGATCGAGGATTCGACGAGTTTCTCGGTCATGCCTCAGGCAATCTGGATTATTTTCATCACAACTACCGGGAGAGACACGATCTTTATTGCGGAAATGACCCCTTGTATCGCGATGGGGAGTATTCCACCGATCTGTTTGCCGACGCGGCGATCCACTTCATAAACGCGTCCGTCCGGCGCCGGCGGCCGTGGTTTTGCTATCTACCGTTCAACGCGCCCCATTTTCCCGTCAAGGGAAACAAACTCAACGGCGAATCGGCCATCTGGCAGGCGCCCGATTCGGCGTTTCTCGAGGTTGGATGCTCGCCTCGGGAAACCGATCCACGCAAGCGTTATGAAGTCGTCGTCCATGCGCTGGATACGGCGATCGGCAGGGTTCTGGAGGCCGTGGAAAGGGCCGGGTGCGTGAGAAACACCATGGTTTTCTTTATGTCGGATAACGGAGCGTTCACTCTTGGCCGAAAGGGCATTGATGTTGGTAATAACGATCCGCTTAGAGAAGGCGGCGTTACCTGTTGGGAAGGCGGGATTCGAGTACCGGCGATCGCCCGATGGCCCGGCCATATCTCGGCGGGCACTGTGATTGACGAGCCGTTCTGGTCACCCGACCTTCTGGTCGCTGCCGCGAGGCTGGCACGCGCGCCTCTCCCTCCCGACATCCGGCTGGACGGAAAGGACCCACTGCCCCTGCTGACCGAAGGCGCCGACTCGCCCCACCGCTCCCTCTTCTTTTCCTACCGGTCCCACGCGGCCCTGCGCATGGGACCTTGGAAAATCGTCCGCGAGAAACCGACTCACGACTGGCGACTATTCCACCTGGAACGCGACCCGGGTGAGCGACAGAACCTGGCCGCGAAGCTGCCTGAAAAGGTGGCCGAACTGTCGGCCGAATTCGAACGGTGGCAAGCCTCCTTTTGATCACTCAACGGACGAGTTTTTTCGGTGGCTGGGCCGGTTGCTGCGATGGGGCTGACCGCGGGTGGAACGTGGCGATGGTTGAGCAGTGGCACGATCGGGTCGGATCCAACAACACCTGAATGCTAAGACGGAGTCCACTTCTCCGATGGGCACGTCTTTCGATCCCCGGCGCAACGAGCCACTTTACGCGTCGAGCGTTTTCTTGATGCGTTGTCTGGCTTCGGCCGACAAGTGCTGATCGCGGCCGACGACGCCCTGCTCTAACTGCTCGGCGTGATTGCGAACTTCCTCGTGAAGCTTGACCGCGTCCCGCCTGAAGCCCCAGCAAAGCCGGCACATGGCCAGATGAACCCGCAATTGAAAGCGTCGGTAGAGAGGGAGTTTTCCGTCGAGCGATTGGGAAGCCATTCTTGTGGCGTCTTTGCAGCGAAGCATCATCAGACCGATTCCTGGTTCCAGCGACTCTTCATGCAGGTCGAAAGCCGCAGTCTCGCCCGGTGAAGTAACACCCACAAGTTCGACGAAGTGATTTCCAGTTCCTTACTGATTTCTTCCGTCGTTTTCTCCTCCATCTCGCGGAGCACGAAGACGTCGGCCTGTCTGGTGGGAAGCGTCTGGAGGCACTTCTCGAGAATCTCCCAGAATTCGCCCCGTTCGAACGAGTCGAGAGGTTGATAGCCACCGTCCCGTACTGCCTTGGACCAGTTTCCTTTCCGGTCGAATAGCGTCTCGGTTATGTCGTGGCTTTCGTCCGAGGTCACGTTGACCGTCCGTTTACGAGCGCGAATGAAATCGATGATTTTCCGTTTGAGGATTCCCAGCAACCAGGCGCGTTCGGCTCCCGCGCCGGCGTACTGGTCGACGTGTTTTAGCGCCGCCAGGAATGTCTCCTGAACCACTTCTTCCGCTGCAGAAGCGTCTCGAAGCCGACTCTGCGCATAGGCGTACAGGTAGTCTCCGTACTCGTCGACCCACGCCGACGGATTCAATTGATTGACCGGTTCCATTTCGATCGGCTCTTCCGTAATCATCTTTCGAAACTGGACGAGACGCGTGCGTGCGCTCGCCAGACCATTCGTGCGATTCGCCCGAAGGAGGCTGCGTGAGGAGTCTCCTGTTCAGCCTGAACGGTACGCCTAAGAAACGCGGCGGTCCGGCCAACGCTGAGGAAGCGGCTTCAACGGTTCTACTTCAGAGCGGGCCGTTTTGCCAGCGATGTTCTCCAACTCGCCCCGCCGCACCGCTACGTCCTCGGCCGCATCGATGGCCAATCGAACGCGTTTGCCCGATATACGCCGCACAATGATCCTGACGTTGTCGCCGATCACGATCGATTCGCCGACTCGCCTGGTGAGAACCAACATGCCAGGCCCCTCCTTCCTTAGTGAACAATCCCCTTGATTGTCCCCAAAGCCCGAAAATGGTTCAGTGAGTTATCGCACGATTGTCAAAAGCCACTCTTCAGAGGGAGTGGATGCGGAGGGTGTGGCTTGCAACCGCCCCCGTTACCCGCGTTTTCCTTCCGCAAAAGCTCCTGACACGCCGCCTCGTACCTACGGGCTGCCTAGCCCGTAGGAGACGGATTGTCCCCTTTTCCC
>CAYNDU010000240.1:0-8512 GCA_964395615.1 uncultured Pirellulaceae bacterium
GCACGATGCTGTGCGCTCCTCTGCGACCCTTAACGACTCCCACATTGTTGATCGTATACCTGACGATTTCGTTGGACCGTCAGCGCCGGGACCGCACGCCACACGAGTGCTTTGTCCATTTTTATTTTTGGGGTTGGCCAAATCCGATATTGTCGCCACACCACGAGTTGCGCGACGGCCAACCCCAACGTTGAAAGTTGTCAAAGCACTAGGGACGTTGAGCGAACTGTTGCCAGATCGACTCGAGCGATTCGCTGCTCATGGGGCCCGTGTGTAGCACCAGGCGGTATCGGAGCCTGAGGTCCTGCCCGGTCCGCAAGGCGATCGGTTCACGCCCCGGCCACTCCGGGTTCTGCGCACTTCCTTTCGGCCGAAGAATCCACTTCAATGGATAACCGGGATGGGATGGGTGAACCATGATGGCAACCCCTCGAGGGCGACCGTCGAGCGTCCGGACAACGTCGACCCAACCACCGCCGGGAACCGCCGCCATGGGTTTCGGCTTGACCTCGCCGATCTGGCCCGAGAATCCCGTATCGGCGGCCAGACGGATCCGAGTCGAGAATCCACCGTACCCCTTAACGTCTTCCGATCCACCGAGCGTGACCCCCGGCACCAAGGGATGCAATCGCACGTCGAAATCGAGCATGCGCCGGCCCTCGTTCTTGGCATACGCAGTGAGGCAAACCGTTGAGCGAACCAATCGCAGTGATTGGTCCGGGTGATCGGGATGCGCGACGGTCCAGTCGCGGACGACGCGCATGCTGGCCGACCGGTCGGAGGCTCGCGTGGTCAACCAGGCGCCCGAGCGCTTCGGTATCTTCCACTCGATGCCTTGACAGATCCACGGATCGGCAACGCGTTTTCCGTTCCATAGCAACTGGTGCCAGGCCCAAAAGATACCCCGATGGTGTGGATGGTCCTTGGGAAAATCCTCGGTAACCTCAATACCGTCCGGATCAAACAGCGGGTGTACGTAGTTGGCTCGCGGGAATTTCCCATCGAGGGACTTGGATTCTAATTGGAACGTCAGCACAGGCTGCCCCGATTCCTCTAAGGTCAATTGCTCGGTGCCGACGTGTGTCCAAGAGAATGAAGGGGCCTGGGCTCGTACGTCCCGGCACTCGAATGCCGCCAGCCCGCTGCCGACGGTTATCGCTAAACAACACGCAATCACGTGTGAGCGACGTACCGGATCATCGCCTCCACGAATCCTCGTTTGTCTGGGGGTCCTTAGACCTGCAGAAAGTCTCTTTGAAGACGCGGCACCGCGTGTCGAAAATCCATGCGAAACACTCATCGTGGTCTCCTCGATTGAATATCAAGTTAGGTTCGTCCTGAGTCCGTACATTGCGTGTGACCGATGTGCGTCCTGCTATCTTGTGCGTTCTGCCGGTGTCTCCGTCTGACGTTGCCGGGCCCGTCTCTCGGCGTCAGCCAAACGTATTCGCATGTCCGACAAGACGGCGGAGTGCTCGGGCGACGAAGCCAGATTCTCGTGTTCGGCGGAATCATGCTGCAGATCATACAGCTCTTCTCCATCGGACCATTTTGCATAACGCCAGCGTTCCGATCGGACTGCCCTTCCCAGGGACGGGCCTCGCGTCACGACCGTATAGACGGTTGCTTTTCCCGCTCTCGACGGGTCATGTAACAGCGTCGCGAGGCTTCGTCCTTGCAAGTCCGTCGGCGGCGATACATGACAGAGTTCCGTGAGCGTTGGGAATAGGTCGACCAATTCTACCAGCCCTTCACTCGTCGTTCCTCCCTGCGTGACTCCGGGTACGCGAATCATCAATGGGACGCGATTGCATATTTCAAACAAAGTCACTTTGCCCCACATGAAGTGCTCGCCCAATTGGTAACCGTGGTCGGATGTGAGCACGATCACCGTGTCTTCCCAATGCCCGTTGCGGCGCAACGCTTGCCAAAGAAGGCCGATCTGTGCATCAATGAACGAGACGCAGGCATGGTAGGCCTGAATATACTCGCGCCGCAGCGAGTCATTTTCGATACCCAGTTGAAACCCGAAGCCCTCGTACCGCTTTACCATCGCACCATGCGGCGCCTGGTCCCAAAAGCGAGGAGGTGCGGGCGAAAATCGAAGCGTTCCTTTTGGATATTTACGGAAATAGCCATCAGGTGCCAGGAACGGCACATGTGGTTTCTGAATGCCGCAGGCGATGAAGAACGGCTTGTCGCCATATCGCCCGTGGTCCAGCCAGTCCACAATCTGTCGAACATTCTTGCCGTCCCGGTGTTGTTCGTCCGAGAGACCGGTTGGCCCGTAGCCCGGCTGCTGTTGCCCTCGAGTCTGGGTGCCGATCGTGCTGTATACCTCTTTCCAGAGACGGCGATTTCTGCGCTCATCAATGGGCCCATGTTCCGCCTCGAATTCCTTGCGGATAGCTGTGACCATCGGCATTTCATCATTTTCAAATCGAATGACTTCATTCCAGGCGACGCGGCCGGGATCGATCTTGGGATTGTGAAAGACCTTGCCGACCGAACCGGTCCAGTAGCCGGCCCTCTGAAAACACTCGGGAAGCGAAACGGTGTTGGGGCGGGAATTGCGAATGTCGGTCTTGTTGTCGAGTACTTGCGTGGATTGAGGATAGAGACCGTGCAGAAAGGACGCACGCGACGGTCCGCACACCGGGTATTGGCAATAGGCTCGATGAAACGTCATCCCGTCGCGAGCCAACCGGTCGAAGTTCGGGGTCGAAATGTAGGGATATTCCGACGTTGAAACATGAGTGTTCAAGTCGTCGCAAACAATGAACAAGACGTTGAGTGACCGAGCAGATGACGCCGCTCGAACTTCGAAAAGACCGACCGCTATTGCCAGCAACGTCGTTGCGAGCATGACTGGGTGTTGGCGCCGGAGCCGATTCATAAGATATCCCTTCCGCCTGTCGATGATGTTCTTGATGGGAGTCATAGTTGTTGGGTGCCGTGTCGCGACGTGACGCGAAGGAACGCGACGGCAATGATCGGGTCATGTTCAGGGCGTTCTGCCCGCCTTGGTGTTTATTCTCGCGTGCTGGAGGATCCCCGTAAACAGATGACTTCGTTACCGGTCGTGCTCAACAGGACACGGTCAAGTGCCTGATCGACGTTATCAAGAACCACGATCAGGCCCCGTTCGCGTTTCACGACGTTGACGACTTGCTCGTACGAACCGTCGCCCAGTGCCGTGGATGGCGTCGCAATCAACATGGCAGGCAAGGCAGCCAGGCACAGCACCATTACGGTCGTCGACTTGAATGTGGTCATTTTGCCTTCTCGACTCTCAGTAGCGTGACCGTGCCGATTCCATACACGATCCTAAACGAATCCGACGCTCGCGTCGCAATTCCGGGCACTGCGCCTGCCAGGTTCCGCGGCATCTGTGAACCGAATGACGCGTCTCATTTCCTGACATTATAGAAGATCGACTTCGGCGAGCGACGCAAACGGCTGCCGGTTTACTTCGGAACGAGCTTCAATCTTGATGAACCGGCCGGTGACCGGGCGATCGAATCGGAGCTGGTGCCGGCCGGTTCCGTCTCGCCACTCTCCGGTAGCTTTCGGTGGGCCCCAGAGTTGGCCGTCGTTGCTGACATAGACGGCAAAGCGAGCGATTCTGCCGTTGGCTTGATCTTGTCGAGGTAGAACCGATAGGCCGCGGACTTCGATCACCTGTTTGAGTTTAATGACCAGATGATGCGGATAATGGGGTACGGAGCCGGTAAACTGCGTGTGCCAAATCGTGGCGGGATCGCCGTCAATGGCGAGCATTGCCTCGTATCCTTCCTCGTGACTGTCCGCCGAAGCGGTGGCCCCGATCCGCGCCAATCCCCCGGCGGCAAACAAACGGAGGGCCCTTTGGCTTGCCAGAGTTTGTCGGGGAGCAAACCGGCTCGACTCCATATATCGCAGTAGACTGGCTCGCAACTGGCGTGCCGCCGGCCTGTGGGACAAGTCCGTTTGCAGGTCATAGCCGCAAACCAGAAGTCGTCCCTTGCTGACGCGACACTCGAACAGCTGACCGAGAATCCGGTTGTAGTGAAAATCGGTTACGCCCTGAATAATCGGACGATTGTGCGGTCCGAGTTCGCCGGTCAGGTCGATGGAGACACCACCGTCCAATACATCGTGCCAGAACCAGTCACTTCGGCCACGGGTTGGAAAATCCGCAAGAGCTGGGTGGTTGGGGTCGCACATTACGCCGAGCAGCGAAAACTGATCGCCCCACCAGGCTGCCGACCAGTATTGGGACGCGAAGCCGTAACGGCCCGAATGCTCGTTCTTGAGCCGATTTGCCATGAAGAGGATCGACCGGCCTTGATCCAGCCGTCGCAAGGTCGCCTCGTTGAACCGGTTCGTGACATCGACCGCTTCGGGCGTGCCAGTCGGACTCTCGTCAGCGGGAGCGTAAACGCCAAGCGTCCAGTGATTGTGGATTGAACCCATCCTCAATTCGAAGTGCACGATCGCGGGCGCCGGACAATCGGCGAGCGATTGGCGAAGTGAGCCGACGGCTGTCAGTTGACCCGCTTTCAGGTCGGCCTGTGCCAACTTTCCTGATGCGAATACGTGGCCGTCTGCCAATCGCATCTTCCATTCGATCTCGGCGGCATCCATGTCATCCGGCCCATAATGGGCAACTTCCACGGACGCGTCAAACGTGTCGGATGTTGTCCAGGCGAACGAGCGGAACCGTGCGAGCAGGACGATCGGACTGTTCCATTGTCTGACGTCATCCGCCGTGACCACGCCCTTCGAGTGATTCAACGGGTCCAGGATACCCACGAGCGCTTCGGTTTGTCCGGTGAAGTCATTGAGCATCAGCAATTGGTAACCGCCAAAGTCCGCGGTGCGCAACATCGCCTCATGTTCCGCCTTGTACTGAGTGAATTGGTGCTGGGCCGACGCTCGATGAAAGTCCACGATCTGATCGGCAAGACCGTTGCCATTCGCCATCTCTTGAAATCGATGCAGATTGAACGGCTTCAGAGGCCCGTCGAATCCGGGCAAGAGGCGCTCGAATTCCGGATAAACGGGCCGTTGTCCTGTTTCGTGCGCAATGACGGGCACGTCGGTGGCCGCGGCGGCTTCCGAAAAATCCCAATTCGTATGTGGCGGCCCGATACCTCGCGTCGAACGGCCGCTGTTGTGCGTGATCCAGAAATCATCAGCGGCGACCAGTCGCCGGGCAGTGGATCCGCTATGGAGGTGACGGGCGTCCTCCCGCTTGGCTTGCGAGACCAGCTCGTTGACCGTTGTCCAATCAGTGGCCTGGGCCGCAAATTCGTTGCCGATACAGAATAATACAAACGAGGGATGGTTGCCGTACTCCGTCGAGATTCGCCGGATTTCTCGCCGCACGTATTCGGTTACATCCGGGTCGTGACCGAGAGCCTGTGGGTGGGTATACGTGTTGAGCGTCCAGCCGTCGACCCAGAATGGGGTCTCCGGCTCGAGATAGACACCCAGGCGGTCGGCGGCATCGAACGCGGCTTCCGGCGGACACCAGGAATGGAACCGGACATGGTTGAACCCATACCGCTTGACGGTACGAAGTATCGTCATCCATTTTGCAAGCGTTACGGGTGGATGGCCCGTTTGCGGATAGACACAACAGTCGAGCGTGCCGCGCAAGAACACTCTCCGACCGTTAATTTGTATCCAGCGTCCGTCGCGCCGAACCGTACGAAGCCCGAACGTTGTCGATCGTTGATCGACGAAGATATCGGGATCCTCATCCGTTTGCAGTCTTGCGGAAAGCTCATAGAGCTCGGGGTGAAATTCGTCCCAACGCCTGGCAGGGCCCGGCATGGCATATTGGCAACGAAGCGTTGTACGTTCGCCGGGGCCGAAGGGCGCGGAAACGTCGATCGGTGGATAGGTGCGAGCGTGATCGTCGCCCGTCGAACCAGCGACCAGTTGGACGGTGGCTCGGCCGGGCCGCCCGGTTCGATTTGACAGTGTGATCACAACCTGGATCTCTGTCTTGTTATCGTCTGGATAGACCTGAATGCGTTGGATCGAGATCGGGGGAAGGGCCGACAATTCCATTCGGCCGATGATCCCATTCCATCGCGATTGGGTCTCTGGGCCATAGGCATGACCGATCGTACCGAGATTATGGGCCATGGAATTGTCAATACGTACCGTCAGCCGATGGTTGCCCGACGTGAGCCTTCCCAGATCATAACGGTGCGGCGTCACCAGGCTGTCGCAGGATCCCACCGGGCGATCATCGATCCAGACCTGGCTAACCCAGAGAATTCGTTCAAGAAACAACTGAATGTGCTTTCCCGACCAGTCCGATGGAATCGTGATCGTTCGTTGATACCAGGCGGGGCCGATGTACATATGCGTTCGCACGAGGAATCCGCGTTCATCGATGTGCGGACTGATCGGTTTGCCTGGAAACGTGGAATGTCGAAATGGGACCGGGTAGGTCCTGGTGCCTCGATCCAGGACATAGCCCTTGCCTGCCAGATCCGTCGTACCCGGCAATTCGATCGAGTCCCCACTGATCGAACGAAGGTACCACCGCTCGTGCATTCCCGTGTCATCAGGGTCCAGGCGAAAGTGCCACGACCCGGCCAGCGATTGGTGGCGCTCCCCGGCCAACGGGGCCCCCGGGAGGCAGTTGAGCGTCGCGAGCAATAGAAACGTCCGAAGCATGGTAGTGGTCCTGGTTGAACGACACACGCTGCATTTGCGGCGTCAAGCGCGAAGGTATTTCCGGCGGAGGTCATTTCAGATGATGGCGCAGAAACTCGAAGGTCCCCTCGGCATTCATTGCATGGCCGCCCTGAAAAAACTCGATCCGGGTACGATCCGCCATGTCGAATTGGTCGTACAGGAATCGCACTTTGGCGTACTCGTGTGCCACCCAATGGTCCTGCGAAACCAGGTCGTGGTGGCCTCGTTCGACCATGAACGGCCGCGGGAAGATCAGGTAGGCCATTTCGGCATAATCAAACGTCGGACCGAGATTCCAATACGGCATCTCCCATTCGATCGATCTCATGAATCCGTGAGGAAAATCGGTCGCGGCCACTTTGCGCGTCCACTGATTAAAATCTCCGGAACAGATCGAGAGGCAGTAATCCGGGAGGATTGCCGGTACGCGCATGGCCGTCTCGCCACCGTAGCTCAACCCATAGAAGGCGATCTTCCGCGCGTCAACAAAGGGAAGTGATTTCAACCAGCGAAGGATCTGGCCGTGCGAATCGATGATGAACGTAAACAGCGTGCAGCCAATAGTATTCGCCTTGCGATCGAGCCACCGATAACGGTCTTCTCCGCGGTACAAGTTGTGGGGTGCGAAGGTGATGTATCCCTGCTCGGCCAGCCGAGCCGCGACGTCGTAATATCCGGTTGCATGGGCGTCGAGCGTCTTGCGTGGCAGCCCGTTGCGCCCGTGTTGGCAGACGACGACCGGGCGCTGTTCACCGGCAGCCAGACCCTTGGGGACAACCAAGACGCCCCACGCGAATAGTTCGGCGTAAACGTCGAGCACGACATCGTAGGCGGTCCAGGAATCGGTCTCGAGGATCTTTCGCGTCCGGGCGTTGGGGGGCAACACACGCTCATCGAATTGCCCCATCAACTGCTCGTGAAAAATCGTTCGATAACGGTCCGCCGCGTCGATAAACGGCGCCGGGTCGAGCGTGGGATGCCGTCGATTCGTCGACCATTTGCCCGGTCGCAGTCTCGGCTCGGCCTTGTAGAGAAAAAACTCCTGCCGAACCAGGTTGGCACCGCGAACAAGGGACTGCGTGTAGGATTCCATCTGTTTGAGAAGGCGATCGTGTCGGCGGCCCGGATCAAACGACATTCTCAGATCCGCAATGGCTCCAATCGCCTCCGCTTTTTCCGACAGGGGTTCCGAGCGAAAGTGCACGTGGCTGCGGATTGGTTCCGGCAATCGGTTCAATTCGCTGCGAACCTGGTCGGGATCAAATGGACCAATCTCTCCTTTCTCGTCTTTGAAAGTCGGATTGACTTCCCGCTGAATGGTCAAAGAACGCGGGTAGATCAGCGAGGCGATTTCGGCATCTCCGAATTCTCGCAACAGTCCAAAAACATTTCGGAAGATCGGCTCGGACCAGACCCGCTCGCGCGATCCGAAGTACCCGTGTATGACGACCGAGTCAATCTGTGGATCGCAAGCGGCCGCATAGAATGCAATGAGTGCGCCCTCGCCGATCCCCTCGATGTGAATGCGAGTGTCGGGATCCAACTGCCTGATTCGGGCGACCGCCGCCATAACCTCTTGAACCTCATAGCCGATGATGTGACGGCCCATTTGAAACGCCTGGCGATAGATCCACTCACGGCAACTCTGCCTTGATTTGTCCAGTCGCGTGTCACTGCCGTCCGGGGATAGATAGAGTCGGCGGCTGATGAGCGTCGGGATCAGCACGCGGGGGCCATCGGGCGCCGCACGCCCTACACGCCGGGTGCCGCGCATCGTGTGCGAAGCGTGCCCCGCCCCGTGCGCCGCAGACAC
>CAYNDU010000241.1:0-8505 GCA_964395615.1 uncultured Pirellulaceae bacterium
TGGGGGCGAGTATGGCTCACGCGATGCTCCTTTCCAAAGTGAGTGTCGTTGTTCTGGAGTCGGACGAATCGGCTCGAGTCCGCGGGAGGGCACAGATTCGTGAGTGGATTCAAGACCGAGTTCGGCGGAATCAACTGACGCCGGCGCGTGCCGAATCGCTGATGGACCTGCTGTCGACGACGAGCCGATGGGAAGACGTGACCGACTGCGATCTGGTCGTCGATTCGGTAGTCGACGACATCCGCGTCAAACGGTCGGTAATCCAACAGATGGAATCGGTTTGCACGGCCGGCACGATTCTGGCATCGAATTCACCGTCTCTTCCGTTCGCCGAATTGGCCGTCGGCATGGGCGATCCGAGTCGGCTGATCGGCATGAATTTCTTCAGCCTCTCCCGCCAGGTTCCTTTGATGGAGATCGTCCGGACCGATTGCACGCCAACCGGCACTTTGGCGGCAGTCGTCCAGTGGTCGAAACAGATTCACGCGACGCCGGTCGTCGTTGACTCACGGGCCGGTTGTCTCGTTACTCGCCTGCTTGTTCCCTTTGTGCATGAGGCTTTCGCGCTGCTCCAAGAGGGGGCCGAGCCATCCGCCATCGACCGCACCGCGGTCGAATTCGGATTCCCGACGGGCCCGCTTCTATTGATTGACATGGCGGGGCTTGATATCCTGGTTGAATCGCAGCGCATGTTAGCGTCCGCGCTGCCCCACCATAGTCATTCATCGCCCCTTGCCTCTCGGCTTGTCGAGCGTGGACGATTGGGCCGAGAGACAGGTTCGGGCATCTATCGGTATGCGCCCGGGAGCAATGAGCCGCTTGAGTGCCCGACAACGGCCGAGGTCATTGTCGACGTGCGGCGAGCGTGCAGACAGAATCCGCGAGACGTAGGGCGCGACGAAATCCGGGAGCGACTAGTACTGCGTTTGGTCAGAGAGGCGTTTTGCGCATTGGAGGAAGGGGCCGCCCGTTGTCGATCGGACGTGGATGTCGCCACGGTGCTTGGGTTGGGCTTCCCCGATTTTCGAGGAGGCGCGTTGCGGTTTGCGACCGATCTGGGACTCGACCAGGTCGTTGTTCGGCTCAACGCCTTGGCTGACAAATGGGGTGATCGATTCGCACCAGGTCCGCTCATTCGGCGCCAGGCGAAGGAGGGGGGCGATGTCGAGTAGGACGACCGTCGTTCGACTCGGTAGCACGCACTTTTGGTCTGTGAGTGGCGTCGGCGTTTTGCCGTTAGAGAAGGAGTTTAATGATGTCGGCTTCCCCGGTAAGAAAAGACTTTGCGTCCATCGGTCAAATGAAGAAGGTGATGGCCAAGCACTTTGGTGATCTGGCTCGGGCATCCGAAGCTGGGAGAAAGGTCGCCTGGTGCACGAGCGTGGGACCGGCCGAGTTGTTGCGTGCCTTGGATTTCGACGTTTACTTCCCCGAGAACCACGGGGCCATGCTCGGCGCAACGCGTTCGGCAATGGAACTCATCCCGCTGGCCAATGCCGAGGGATTCTCGCCCGACATCTGCTCCTATTTGACCAGCGACATTGGCTCTTTTCTGAAAGGTGAGACACCACTCCAGAAGATGGGCATGCAGGGTGTTCCGCAACCCGATGTCCTCGTCTTCAACACGAACCAATGCCGAGACGTCAAGGATTGGTTCCAATGGTACGGGCGCAAGTTCAACGTCCCCTGCCTCGGAATTCACACGCCGCGCGGGATCGGAGAATTTGATGAATCGCTGGTTCGTTACGTGGCTGATCGAACGGAAGCGCTGGTCGAGCCACTCGAAGCCGTGGCGGACAAAAAGCTGGATATCGATCGCTTGCGGGAGATTATTGAGCTGTCCAGGCAGTGCACCATGCTCTGGAAGAAAGTCCTGGAGACGGCAACCCATATTCCATCACCGATTACTTTTTTTGACGGCACCATTCACATGGGACCGGCGGTCGTAATGCGGGGAACTCCCGAGGCGGTCGACTATTACAAGATCCTGATCGCCGAATTGGAGCAGCGCATCGCGGATGGCGTGGCCGCCGTTGAGGGCGAGACGACTCGTGTCTATTGGGAGGGGATGCCGATTTGGGGCAAATTGAAGAACCTGGCCAACCAGTTTCTCGAACTTGGGATTTGTGTTGTCGCCTCGACCTACTGCAACAGCTGGATTTTCGATGACCTCGATCCCAAAGACGCTTTCGCCGGCATGGCCCGAGCTTATTCGAGCATTTTCATTTGCCGCAGTGACGACCGTAAGGAACTCTACATCGAAGAAATGGCCAAGAAATTTAAGGTCGATGGCATACTCTACCATGACGCAAAGACATGTCCCAATAATTCAAACAGCCGCTACGAAATGCCGCAGCGCATCCGCGAAAAGCTCGGAATACCGTTTCTTACTATCAACGGCGATCTGAACGATTTGCGTTTGTATTCCGAGGAACAGACCCGAACCAACATTGAAGCTTTCGCCGAGCAATTGGCGGGCGTCTAAGGCCAGATCTATGCGCTACTTTTGCGGGGTGGACGTCGGCGCGTCGGCCGTCAAGCTGGTGATCGCCGATCAGGACGGTCAGGTCCTGGCGCGGGCTGTCCGCCGATCGGGAGTGGACTATAGTCAGTCGGCCGACCGTTGTCTCAACGAAGCGCTCGCGTCATGCGGGCTGACGGCACGGCAAATCGTGCATTCGGTGTCAACAGGATACGGCAGAAACAACGTCTCCTGGTCGAACGGATCGATGACCGAAATCGCCTGCCATGGCAAAGGGGCTTTCTTCCACTGTCCTCGCCCATTGACGATCGTCGATATCGGTGCTCAAGACAGTAAGATGATCCACTTGGACGACCAGGGTCGGCGTCTGGATTTCAAGATGAATCGGAAATGCGCCGCCGGTACCGGCGCTTTTCTCGAGGAGATAGCCTTGCGCCTTGATCTGCCCGTCGATCAACTCGACGGCCTGGCCCAGCAGTCGACGAAAACCGTGACGTTGGGCAGCTTCTGCACCGTTTTCACAGCCACCGAGATTCTGGAGAAGATTCGAGCCGGAGAGCGTGTGGAGGACATCGTGAAAGGCGCCTTTCGATCGGTTGTCAAGAGGATTCGCGAAATGGGCGCCGTGCAGGGCACGTTGGTCATGACCGGTGGAGTTGTGGCTCACAATCCGTTGCTCAAAACACTGGTCGAAGAGTCCTTCCAGATCCCGACGATCGCCCCTCCCGACCCGCAATGCATCGGAGCCTTGGGAGCGGCTTTGTTTGCCATCCAAAAGGCCGATCAAGGAGAATAATCATGCTTATCAACGACCCACCCGTGCAAATCTCCAGCCGATTATGGATGCTCGGCTCCAACGCCTTCCCTGTCTACCTCTATCGAGACGAGTCGGACGGAACGGTCTTTGAAGGATCGGTCAGTGCAATGGGTCCGGTTCTGGATGGACAATTGCAATCGTTGGGAATTGCGAAGGAGGAAATTCGGAGATTGGTCGTCACGCACGCCCATCCTGACCACGTGATGGCCATTCCCGTCTTCCGAAAGATGTTCGCAGACCTGGAAGTCATCGCGTCGGAGCCGGCGGCCAAGACCCTGCAGATTGAAAAAGCCGTCTCGTTCTTCGGAAAGATGGACGGTGCACTCACTCGATGGCTCAGCGAAACGGGTGTCATCGATGCCAATGACCGGCAGGATCCTCTCGGCGAGAAACGTATTGCCGTGGATCGAATCGTACACGACGGCGACCGCATTGAAGTCGGCCGGAACATGACCTTTCGAGTCTTGGAGACACCCGGGCACAGCGATTGCAGCCTGAGTTTCCACGAACCCGACGAGAACGTACTGATCATTTCGGATGCCACCGGCTACTATCTGCCTGATCAGGAGTTCATGTGGCCCGGTTATTTGGCCGGCTACGCAGACTACCTCCAATCGATCGAACGCTTGGCGGGTATCGGGGCCGAAGTCCTCTGCTTGAGTCACAATGCCGTGATTCAGGGCCGCGAAGACGTGACTGACTATTTCCGCCGATCCGTCACCGCGACGGAGCAATACCACGAGCGAATTATCAGCCAGGCGAAAGCAGGGGAATCGGTCCAGTCGATCGCCGCACAACTTGGGTCGGAGATCTACGAACGAACGGGCCAGCTTACGCTCGATTTCTTTCAGAAGAACTGTGCATTACTCGTCAAACACTCGCTGCAACACGCAGGAATGGACGGCAGCTCGTAACCAGACCTTGGCAAAATGCCGTCCCACATTGCCCATTTCAAAGGACCCTCATGGCACGATCGCGGATTCTGGGAACCGGACACTACGTACCTCCTCGCGTCGTCACGAACTTTGACGTGATGAAAATGATGGAGACGACGAATGAGTTCATCGTACGACGTACGGGAATCGAACGGCGCCGTCATGCGGACCCCGATGTGAGCGCATCGGACCTGGCCGTCCCTGCATGCCAGGCCGCCGTGAAAGACGCCGGCTTGACGATGGAAGAGATCGACCTGCTTGTACTCAACACGATCACTCCCGATCACGCCGATCCCGGCTGCGCGTTCTTCCTGCAACCGAAACTGGGTCTGTCTGGAATTCCCGTTCTGGATATCAAGCAGCAATGTGCCGGAATGCTCTACGCGCTCGCCATTGCCGATCAGGGCATTAAGGCGGGTGCTTATCGGCACGTATTGATCGCCTGTTCGGAAGTCCTCTCCACGCGAATCGACGGATCGAATGAGGGTCGGAACATCGCGATCCTCTTCGGAGACGGGGCGGGTGCTGTCGTGGTAGGTCCAGGCGACGATGATTCCACGGAGCATGATACGGTGAGAGAAGGTACTGGTCGTGGGATTCTCTCGACGATTCTGCACGCTGACGGCAGCGGCGCCAAAGTCCTCTACACCGAGGCACCCGGCAGCGCGCTGCCACGAACCGAACACCTGGTGGTGGAAGATATCGAGACGGGGCGCGTTCACTTCCGAATGATCGGCAGCGAAGTGTTCGAAAACGGCGTAACGCGCATGTCGGAGTCCGTCTTCGAGTGTCTCGAGGCAAACAATCTGACGATGGATGATATTGATGTACTCATCCCACACCAGGCAAATCTGCGCATGTTGGAAGCCGTGATCGAAACAACCGGGTTTCCCGAAGAAAAGACCTTTCAGAACGTTGTTGATCTTGGAAATACGGCCTCGGCGACCTTGCCCATCGCGTTGGATCAGGCGCGCAGAGCAGGCAAGATCCAACCGGGAAGCCTCTGTATGCTCGTTGCGTTCGGATCGGGATTCGTCTGGGGTTCGGCCCTCGTGCGAATGTGATGCCGAGCTTCGACAAGGTCATCTGCGCGATTTGCCGTGCCCTCTATCGCCGCACCTGGTTCTCGAGTTGCGCGCCCATGGCATCCGTTCTCGGATCTTGCTTTGCGCTTTCTCAAACTTTCTCAGCAGAATCCCGGTCCGGCCGATCTGTTCGGCCTGGAGCGTCAGCAAGAGCTCGCCCAAGAGCTGTCGGCGCAGCCATCTCGCGCAGCTGGAAACGTCGGATCTTGCCGGTCGCAGTTTTGGGAAGCGAGGACACGAAAACGACCGTGCGTGGGTACTTATGGGGCGATGTGGTCCGCTTGACGAAATCCTGCAGCTCGCGTTTGAGCTCCGAGGATTCGACGCAACCTCGCTTGAGGACGACGAATGCGACCGGTTTGACCAGGCCATCGGCACCCCTTGCACCAACAACGCCGCTCTCCAGCACGGCCTCATGACGCATCAGTACGCTTTCGACGTCGGCCGGCCAGACAGCCTGGCCACTGACCTTGAACATGTCGTCCGTTCGGCCCGCATACCAGAAATATCCCTCCTCGTCGACCGAGAATTTGTCGTGCGTGTTGATCCAATGACCGCAGAACGTGTCCTTGGTCTGTTCGTGCTTGTTCCAATAGCCGGCGGCGATACTGTCGCCCTTGATCAGCAATGTTCCCACCTGGCCTGGTGGAAGTGCCGCCCCAGTCTCGTCAACGATCTTCGCTTCGTAGCCCGGAACGATTTGGCCGGTGCTTCCAGGCACGGCACGGCCCGGCCGATTGGAGATGTAGATATGCAGAATTTCCGTCGACCCGATTCCGTCAAGGATTTCGATTCCGAAACGCGCTTGCCATTCGTCGAACGTCTGCCTCGGAAGTGGTTCTCCGGCGGAAATGCAAAGGCGAATACTGTCGAGTCGACGTCTACCGGTCACTTCCGAGTGATGCAGCAGTGCGACGTAACTTGTTGGTACGCTGTAGAACACGGTTGGCTGGTACCGATCGATGACTTCAAACACTTTTTCCGGGGTCGGGCGATCGGGGAGCAGCACCGTTGTGGCGCCGGCTCGGAGCGGGAAGTAGAGCCCGTTGCCCAGTCCGAACGCAAAGAACAGTTTTGCCACGGAAAATGAGATGTCGGACTCCTTCAGCCCGAGCACACCGCGCGAATAGAGATCGGCCTCCACCAACATGTCGTGATGAAGATGGATGGCAGCCTTTGGCGGACCCGTTGTTCCGGAACTGTAGAGCCAAAATGCCGCCTCGTCCTTACTGGTCGGCGCCGGTTCCAGTGCGGGCGAGGCATCACGCATGAATCGCTGTAGTGACCGTGTGTCGTCAGCATCTCCACCCACTACGATGACGTGTTTCAGGAACTCGAGTCTCTCTTGGATTTCGTCGATGTGCGGCAGCAGGGACTGGTGGACAAAAAGGACCCGTGCGCGACTGTCATTCAGGACGTACTCGTAGTCGGCCGGTTTGAGCGTCGTGTTGAGGGGAATGCCGACGGCCCCGATTTTCATGGCCCCAAAGAACGTGAACACCCATTCCGGACTGTCCGGCAACAATACCGCCACGCGTTCTTCCACCTGGAGATCGAGGGACCGCAACGCGTTTCCTACTCGATTGACGTCCTCGTACAGATCGCGATAACTGACTTTGCGGTCCTCACAGAGGATGGCCGTCTTGGAGCCTCGGCCGGCTGCCAGATGATCGTCGACGAACATGGTCACGGCATTCATCCGATCCGGAATCTCGGTTTCTTGAACTCCACATCGAATGACGTACGCGTCGGCCAGTCCAGACGGCTGTCCGACCCTCTTGGTGTCAGATTCTTCGCGTCCGTCGTTTGGCAGTATGGCGATCGCTTCCAATTCGCACAGCAGATCTGGTCGGCAGCTTCCAGCCTGGACGATCGAGTTAGGCAAGTCCGTAAGACCCCACCGTTTCCCTACGGCCCGGAAAAGCTCAAGGTCGTCGGGTGAATTCAAGTAGCTGATTACTTGTGCAAGGTCTCGAAACCCGGCGCCGTGCGGCGTCAACAGGGTTTCGATGTTAAGCAACATGCGCTCGATCTGGCGCCGTGCGTCTCCAACGTGAGCCGTCGCGCCCGTTTCATCCACGCTGGCTGTCCCCGACAGGTACACGACCGTCTTCTCCGGAAACCGAATCTTGATTCCTCGCGAGAACGACGATCCGTAGGAGGGGGCTTCGTTGGCCTTATCGGTGCGGAGTACCTCGATCGCCGCACCGTCCGGGTTGAGTAACGCATGCAAGTCGAGCCCGCAGGAAAGGTGGGGTGGATGGAGGCCGGCTTGAATGCCCGTACTTGCCGGATATCGATCGACGCCTTGTCGTTGAAAGAACTCATTACGGGACTCGTTGAGCGTGTGGTAATCCCGATCGATGTCATTCAGATAGCACCAGGTTCGAATGACATCCCGATAACTGCCGTCATGCCGCTCGAGCAATCGCACGGCGCGTGCGAACACCTCGTCACTCTGCTCGCGAAAAGACACGGCGGACGGTCGATCGTGACAAATGCCGGTGATGCCTCGGGCGTAAAGATGGCGAAATCCGTCCAACTCGACGATCTTGGCACGCGGCAGTTCGTCCTGGGCTGGAATGGTCGACACGCGGCCGGTATTGGTCGATTGTGGTACGACGGCGTACACCTGCAACTCAAACGCTTGCCGCGGGTTACAGGGTGGCTGCTCCAGATAACTGACGACGGGCAAGACGTCGTCGGATACTCCGCCTCGGTGATAGACCATACGGCGCACCTTGTCGAAGGCGGCATGGTCTCTTGCCAGGTTCCGGAAGAAGACACGTTCCGAAACGACGTCGGACATCACGGCCCCGGCACGGTCCAGTATTCTGGGCAGGCACGAATAAAAACTCTCAGCCTGTTGACCGGGCGGGCTACCCGGACGGATGGAGGCGGGGTCGCAGCGGAGGAAGATTTCTTTGGCCGAGGCCGTCGATATTTCAACGACCTCGCCATTGCAAGAATGTCGATCGCATTCGCAGTGCAGGCTCAACGACAGCGGGCCCGAAGCAGCAGTATCCTGCGTCATCTGGTGCTCTCTTCCAACGTCCGGTGGGCACGATACAGTGCGCGGGCGTCTACACAGCACACGGACCGGTAGTCTTACAACCCTACGTTATCGTACCACGCCCGCCGAATAATGAACAGACATTTTCCACGGCTGCGCACCATCGGGGTGCA